>NZ_JABWRE020000009.1 GCF_014268815.2 Pseudomonas urmiensis | reverse complement strand
GGCTGCCCCTCGACCTGCCGCAGCATCAGCTTCGCCCGTGGCAGCGAAACCCTCACCCACACCGATTTCAGTTTGCCCGGCTGCTTTGCGCTGCAGTGGTCACGCACCTACCGCTCCAGCCTGGCGGCGCTCGACCGTGGCGTGTTCGGCGCCCGCTGGATCACGCCGTTCTCGACCTGCCTCGATGTGCTCAAGCAGGGCGTGCTCTACCACGCCGCGGACGGTCGCAGCCACG
>NZ_JABWRE020000008.1 GCF_014268815.2 Pseudomonas urmiensis | reverse complement strand
AGCATCGATGGCGGCAAAGACGCCGCCAACCCCTGGCAAGACCGAGCCAACGGTGTGGATGGTGTTCCAGCCGACGGTGTCGTTGGTCATGCGCAGCAGCCATTGGTCGAGCTTCTTCATGCTGAAGTCGACGTCGCTCTGGTGCAGGGTGTTGGCCGGGACCAGCGCCACTTCGCGGTGAGTTGAAGGGGCGGCGCTCATCGGCTGTGCTCCGTGGCCGAGCGGGCGGGTGTGACCCGGACGACAGCGAAGGCACTGTCGTCAACGCTACTGGAGGTAAAGCGCACATCCTGTTGAGAGAGCATCTTGGCTTCCTGCATCGCCGATCCATGGGCCGGGATGGCTCCTGGCGGGGCAGGGCATCCGTTGGGGAGCGATGGTGCAAGGAAG
>NZ_JABWRE020000007.1 GCF_014268815.2 Pseudomonas urmiensis | reverse complement strand
CAAGCGCCAGCACCACTACGACCCCGCCGGCCAACTGACCACCATCGACGACAGCAACCGCGGCACGCTCAGCTACCGCTACGACCCGCTCAACCGCCTGCTCGGCGCACACAGCCGGCTAGGCGCGGAAACCTTCGCCTTCGACCCCGCCAGCAACCTGCTCGACCCCCACGAAGCGCCCCAGGCCAACGGCCTCAAACGCAGCCGGCAGATGGACAACCTGCTGCACCAGTACCTGGGCAACCACTACCGCTACGACCCCCGCGGCAACCTCAGCGAGCGCTGGCTGGACGGCCAGCACGGCCGCTTCACCTGGGACCTGTACGACCGCCTGGTGGGCTACGAAGACGCCCGGCTCAAGGTCAACTACGGCTACGACGCCCTCGGCCGGCGCCTCTACAAGCAATCGGCTGCCAAGTACCAAGACCGCGCGCAGGC
>NZ_JABWRE020000006.1 GCF_014268815.2 Pseudomonas urmiensis | reverse complement strand
CGGCCCGCTGTGGAACCGCAAGCAACGCCTGGACCTCGATGAGCGCTACGGCTGCAAGAGCAGCATCTATGGCTGGGACGGCGACCACCTGGCGTTTGAAAGCACCTACCACCCGCGCGGCGAACGCACCACCCACTACCTCTACGAACCAGGCACCTTCGTGCCGCTGGTGCAGGCCTCGTACGAGCAACAAATCGCCCTGCTGCCCGAGCCCAATTATGACGGGCCGTATGACATCGATCAGGATCCGGTCTGGCAATACCAGCCACAGGCACCGGCCTTCAAAGCGCTGGATTGGTACCAATGCGACCACCTCGGAACCCCGCTGGAGCTGACCGATCAGCACGGCGAAATGGTCTGGCGGGCGGACTATCAGGCCTGGGGGCAGACCCAGGTGAGGCTCAGCGAGGCGGCGCAGCGCAGGAAACTCGACACTGCGCTACGGTTTCAGGG
>NZ_JABWRE020000005.1 GCF_014268815.2 Pseudomonas urmiensis | reverse complement strand
ATCGCAGACCTGATTACCCTGATCGATGGCAATCAGGATGACGTCGTTACCTGGATCAGCTTTGGCATCAACGTCTTCGGCATCATGTCCTTCCCCGGCGTCGGCGCCGCCCGGGCGGCAATCCGCCCGACCCTGCACATGCTGCGCAGCCACAGCAAAGCCACCCTTGGCAATGCCTTGCTGACCGCGCTGGAAAGCAACCTCAACGCGCTCGCCCCCGGCGCCATTGAAGACTTTGCCACCGCGCTGCAACAGGGCCTTGCCAGCCTGCTGAGCCAGATCGCCGACAAGATCAAGCAAACCTGCCTCAGCTTCGCCAGCATGATCCGCTCGGTGGCGAGCCCGGAAGGCCAGCGCAAGATCGCGGAAACGGTCAAGAGCGGGAAAAAGTTCGTCGCCTCCACCGGCATTTTGGGCATGGCCATTTCCCTGCTGATCGACGACCCGCGCATGTCCGATGCGACCGTGCGCAAACTGCTGGAAGTGGCCGATACCGCGCAAACCATCGGCGCCAACGCCCACCGGAAAATCAACGCCCTGGCCGACCCGAGCAACACCCAGAGCATTGGCTACCTGGTCAGCATGCTGCTGACCGCCCTGGCCAATCGCAAAGG
>NZ_JABWRE020000004.1 GCF_014268815.2 Pseudomonas urmiensis | reverse complement strand
CGCAGGTAGTCGTTGCTGCCGGGCCGGGTGAGGCTTTGCGTGTGCAGGTAGCCGTTGGCCGTCCATTGCTGGCGTTGCTGCAGGCCGTTGCCTTGCACGCGGCCGATTTCCCGGTGCAGGGCGTCGCGCTGGTAGCTGAGCAGCTCGGCGTCATCGAGCTTGATCGCCAGTAGGTGGCCGCTGCCGTAGGTCAGCCAGCTGACCCGGTGGCCATCCGGGCGGGTGGTGGCACAGCGTTGGTTGAGGGCGTCGTACTCGTGCTGCCAGATGGCCACGCTGGGGGTGTCGAGAAAGCGGTAGTACTGGTGCTCGCGGCTGAGGTTGCCGGCCCGGTCGTAGAACCACTGCAGCTTGCTCTGGCTGTTCTCGGCCATGAGCAGCTGGCCGTTGCCGTCGTAGTGGAAGGCTTCGCTTTGCCAGTGCTGGCCATGGCGGTGGCCGGCGTGGCGTTGGCTGAGGCGGCCGAGCGGGTCGAAGGCGAACTCGATGATCCGGTCTTCGTCCAGCTGCTGGGCGAGCACGCCGCTTTCGGCGTGGTAATGGTAGCTGCGGCGTTTACCGTCGAAGCCGGTCTCGCTCAGCAGGCGGCCCATGCTGTCGTAGCTGAAGCGGGCGCTGCTGTGGTTTTCGTTGCGCAGCTCGAGCAGGCGGCCGAGGCGGTCCCAGCGGTAGTCGAGGGTGTGCCCCTGGGCGTCGGTGCGTGTGGCGATCAGGCCGGCGACGTTGTAGGCCCAGCAGGTGCGCCGCTGCAGCGCGTCGGTATGGCTGAGCAAGCGGCCTTCGGCGTCGCGCTCGAACTGCTCGTGGCTGTGGTCGGGGTGGGTGAGGCGGGCCAGTTGGCCGGCTTCGTAGGCGTACTCGGTGACTTGGCCGAGGGCGTCGGTGTAGCGGATCAGCTGGCCGCAGGGGTCGTAGTGCCAGTGGCGGGTGTGGCCGGAGCAGTCGGTGTACTGGCTGAGCAGGCCGTCGGCGGTGTAGGCGAGGGTCTTCTCGTTGCCATTGGCATCGATTACGGCGATGGGCAGGTTGTCGCTGTTGTAGCGGTACTGGGTGGTGTTTTCCAGCGGGTCGATGGTTTCGATGAGGTTGCCGCGCTGGTCGTAGTCCCGCCGCCACAGGCCGCCTTCGGCGTCGCGGGTCTTGAGCAGCTGGTCGTGGTCGTCGTAGGCGTAGTGCACGCAACTGCCGTCGGCGCGGGTATGTTGCAGCAGGTTGCCGCGCTCGTCGTAGGCGAAGCGCTCGGTGCTGCCATCGGCGTGCAGGTGCTGGGTGATGTTCTTGGCGGTGTCGCGCAGCAACCACTCTTCGCTGCCATCGGGATGAATCACCCGGTAGGTAAAGCCCAGGCCGTCGTAGTAGTGCTTGGTGACCTGGCCGTGGGCGTCGGTGACGCAGGTCAGGCGAACATCGGCATCCCACGCCAGGCGGGTATCGAAGCTGCCATCGTCGGCCCACTCGCGCACCGCCTTGGCGTCAGGCCCGGTGCCTTGCCATTGCAGGTTGATGCCGCGCCCGCTGCGGTCGCTGTAACGGGTGATCAGGTGATCTTGGTACTGGTAGCTCCAGCTGGCCTGGTGCTCATCGTCGGCCTGCAGCAGGTCGCCGTGTTCGTCGTAGCGATAGGCGGCCAGCTGGCGGTGTGGCTGGCCGTTGCGCACCTGCCACAGCGCACTGATCCGACCGTGTTCGTCGAGCGCGGTGGCCAGGTGCTGGTGCTGCACCTCGTTCTGGTAGGTCACTAGGTCCGACAGCACCGGGGTGCCCTGGTGATGGTGCTCATAGTGCAGGTCGATACGCGCGCCGCCGCGTTGGCGGATGCTCTGCAGCACGAAGCGCTCGCCCTGGCGCTGGTAGCTTTCCTGGCTGGCATAGCCGCGGGCGATGACCAGTTGCGTCTCTTGGGTGCGAATCAGCACCAGGCCTTCGATGGCGTCGTAATGGTGCTTGCCGATTTTCGGCAGCGGGTAGG
>NZ_JABWRE020000003.1 GCF_014268815.2 Pseudomonas urmiensis | reverse complement strand
GGCGCAGCTAGTCGTTGCTGCCGGGCTGGGTGAGGCTTTGTGTGTGCAGGTAGCCGTTGGCCGTCCATTGCTGGCGTTGCTTGCAGGCCGTTTCCTTGCACGCGGTTGAGCTAAATTATTAAAGAGCGCTACTTTGGTGTCAGGATGGATTAACCTCTCTCCACCGTGTTAAGGATAAATTTGAGATTTATTTGACTATTTGGAAAGTTATCCAGCCTTCGTTTATTTGCAGGTCTTTGATGGTGAGTTTGTTCTCTGGATTTGTATCTGTTGTGGCGCAAAAATTTAGCGAGGCAATTTGCTTTTCAAGTTGATCTGCATGAGTCAGGAGGATATGGTTTGCTGCGTGCTCTAGACTTATGAAGAGATTTTCGTGTTTCTTAAAATATTGTGTTGGTAAAAACGTTCCGCAGATCTGTAATTCTGGTTCAGTTGTTGTTCTGCCAATGAGAGATGGGTGCTGTCAAATATTTCGAATGTCGATTTGTTAGTTAGTATTTGGTGTTTTCTCCTGGTGCGTTAGTTGATTTACTTGGTTTTCTCGGGGAGTGCTAAGTGCCCTCTGATGAAGCGTGATGCCTTGGTTATATGTTTGTTGCGTGCAATTCCATGTAAAAATCCCAGTGTATGACAGTTTTTCTATTTTCCGATACAAATATTGTATTGGTGAAGTCAAGCTCATCTATAAAATCAAGCCACTCCCGTAGGCTTGCTCTAAATGCTGGGAATGCATCGTCAATATTTATGATGAATAATTTTTCGTCTGGAGTTAGTTTCATGCAGGTGAATATTTTGTTTATCTCAATTGCTAGTTTGTCTCGCTGGATTTTGCCGAACTCTTCTTTTTTGAGGATGCGGCTCCAATGAATGGCGGATGAACTTACTGGGAGAGCTTTGCTGAGTAGAGCTATTACTTCATTTTCGTCATCGTTAGTGCATGAATTATTAGTGATAAAACTGATGCATTCGCTGGTAAAACTCATCGATTGAATCTCCTGATTATTCTTGCCACTGTTTTCGGGGAGGCTTCAAAGCAGATCGTTCTACCTCGCTTTTTGCCATCAAAAGCGTTGATGTGCGCTTTATGCCTGTCATCGTGTTCCAATTGGAAGCCGCGATGTTCATCAAGTGATCGTCTTCCGCTATATGGAGATCTGGTATATAAATTCAATTATAAGTGCGATGATTTCTCGTGCTTAGTATGCGCATATTGTTTCGGTGCATTCACTGGTTAGTCAAAGTCATAGTTCGGATTTTTTTAAATTCAATTTTTCATTAGCTGCGTTGAAAACTATTGGGTCTGGGTCTTTGCAGAGTTTCTCTAAAATATCCCTTGGCACCTTTGGGTTGCACGCGATTCTTTCTCTGATACTCGGCTCAGGGTCTTTTGCTAGGCGCTCGAATGTTTCCCTGTTTATACGCCGTTTCATCGCGATATCCCAGCGAATCGCATCCGATTCATTTAAAGATAGTTGCTCTAGGATTAACGCTGATATTGTCTTGTTAGATGCTACATGGGAGCATAGCTCTGGGTATTTATTTATAACTTCTAGCCATACTTCATCTGGCGCGGAATCTCTTGACTTTGAAAACTCTTCATCGTCGTCGCTTTCCACATATTTTTTAAATTCGTCAGCATTACTAATCATCTATCCGCCTTTCGCTTCTCGGCATCGCATCATGTTCATGGGTTTGTCGGTCTCTCCTTTATATTTGCCCATAAAATCTCCGTAAATGTCCGTGTCTTTCCGTTGAGGGGCATGTTGTTGCGCCAGATGGCTTAGTTGATTAAATTTGCCTGCGCAGTAGGCAAGTATTGCGCGGCAGGTCGCACAGTCCTTTGGATGGACGTTATTATCTCTATTGTATTGGTTGTTAGATTATTTCGATTGGGATTTAGCCCATTTGATGGTTTCTTTGATTGCACGACCTAAGTTGCGGAGTTGTATTACTAAACAAAGTTCGTCAAAGCCCTCAATGTCGTTGTGAATTGCTGAGTATCCCTTTACGCCCTCTGAAATTACTATTCGTAAAATGTTTCCGGTGTCGGTATTGCGCACCGAAAATATTGGGTTTGCATCCCGTAAACGCGTGCCGTCAACGCATATGTCTATATAGTGTGGTGTTAAGAATTTTTCTGATTGTATTGCTTCCTTTGCTAATGAGTTCTTGAAAGTATTGATAAGGTGCTCTTCAAGTCTGTCGTATGTTTCTGGGTTGCTTAAGTAGTCTTTAAACATTTATTTGTCCGTGAATGCTCGTCCTGCTCTGATTTCAATGTCTACGCGCTCTTGGCGGGTTCCGCTAACCATGAATGTTTTGCGCTTGTCTGCGTCAAGTCCTCCGCATTTGCATATGTTATCGATCCAGCGCTCTGCTTGGTTAAAAGCTTCCTCGCGTTGAGATAGCTCTTGTTTAGAAAGCTTTCGTTTCAATTCATTGATTTTGCTTTTAGCATCCGCTGCTGAGAGCGGGGTTTCTTGATTCCAGCTCACCGACTCCTCAAGTTTTCTCCCTTGTGCTTGAATTCGCCCCCTATTAGCTGCGAGGCCCAATGGATCTGTCCATGCAATCGGATTCGGCGCATAGGCATAAAGATTCAACCCCCCGGCATACCCAATCGGATCCGCCGAAACAAACCGCCCCACCTGCGGATCATAGTACCGGTACCGGTTGTAATGCAGTCCGGTCTCGACATCCAGGTACTGC
>NZ_JABWRE020000002.1 GCF_014268815.2 Pseudomonas urmiensis | reverse complement strand
TGCTTCCCGATCAAAAGCAGACCGGTCTGATGCTGGCGTGGGAAATTTCTCGCAGAGCGGTAGGAGTTTGGGAGGGGTTTTTTTCTCAAAAAAAAGGAGAGCCGAAGCTCTCCTTTTCATTTACCTCAGCCCTATCAGCCGATGGTCATCAAGCTAGCGTTACCACCCGCCGCAGCGGTGTTGACGCTCACCGCGCGCTCGATCACCAAGCGCTCCAAGGCAATCTGATGATCGCCGCTGGACAGCCCGTGCACACCAACGATGGCGCCTGCGCGCTTGGCTACCTGCTCGCACACCGCGCGCAGTTGATCCGAGTCGCCATGGTGAATGACTGCATCGAACGCAACTTCGTCCTTGTTCCAATCGGCAACCAGCTTGACCTTGGCTTGCAGTTCCTTCGGTAGGCGAGCACGCAGGCTCTTCGCCGGCTCGACGTCCTGGAACACCGCCGAGCTACCCACGGCCAATACCGCGGCCAGCTGAGCGAGCAAGTCTGCCTCGTTGTCAGCCAGGCACAGCACGTGCTCGCGCGGCAGGATGGTGTAGCTGTTGCGCTCGCCGGTCGGGCCTGGCAGCAGGCGGCTGATACCACTCTGCGACTGGGCGGCGAACTGCTCGCACAGGCTCGATAGCTCAGCCAGTTGGTTGCTCTCGGCCCAGGCCTTGAGGGCGTGCAGTGGCTTGATCAGTTGATCGCGCAGGACGCTATCGACCTTGGCTTCGCCATCGGCACGCTGGAAATGACGGGCCACGGCGTCGGCCGGGCGGGTCGACAGCAGGCGGTACAGGTACAGCGGGCCGCCCGCTTTCGGGCCGGTGCCGGACAGCCCTTCACCACCGAATGGCTGCACGCCGACCACCGCGCCGACGATGTTGCGGTTGACGTACATGTTGCCGGCGTTGACGTTATCCACAACCTTGGCGATGGTCTCGTCGATGCGGGTGTGCACGCCGAGGGTCAGGCCGTAGCCGGAAGCGTTGATCTGCTCGATCAGCTGGTCGAGGTTGCGGCGGTTGTAGCGCACCACGTGCAGCACCGGGCCGAAGATCTCGCGCTTGAGCTCGTCGAAGCTTTCCAGCTCGATCAGGGTCGGCATGACGAAGGTGCCGCGCTTGCACTCGGCGGCATCGGCGATGGCCACCTGGTAAACGGTGCGGCCTTTTTCGCGCATGCCTTGGATGTGCTTCTCGATACCTGCCTTGGCTTCAGCATCGATCACCGGGCCGATGTCCACGGACAGGCGCTCTGGGTTGCCTTGGCGGCTCTGCGCCATGGCGCCCTTGAGCATTTCGATCACGCGGTCGGCGGAGTCTTCCTGCAGGCACAGTACGCGCAGCGCCGAGCAACGCTGGCCGGCGCTGTCGAAGGCCGAGGAAACCACGTCGATCACCACCTGTTCGGTCAGCGCCGAGGAGTCGACGATCATCGCGTTCTGGCCACCGGTTTCGGCGATCAGCGGGATCGGCCGACCTTGGGCATCCAGGCGACCGGCGATGTTGCGTTGCAGCAGGCGGGCCACTTCGGTGGAGCCGGTGAACATCACGCCTTTGACCCGCTCATCACCGACCAGGCGGGCACCGACGGTTTCGCCGCGGCCTGGCAGCAGTTGCAGGACGCCTTCCGGGATACCGGCTTCGAGCAGCAGGCGCACGGCCTGGGCGGCGACCAGTGGTGTTTGCTCGGCAGGCTTGGCCAGCACCGGGTTGCCTGCGGCCAGGGCTGCGGCGACTTGGCCACTGAAGATGGCCAGGGGGAAGTTCCACGGGCTGATGCACACCACGGGGCCCAGTGGGCGGTGGGCGTCGTTGCTGAAATCGTTGCGTGCCTGCACCGCGTAGTAGCGCAGGAAGTCGACGGCTTCGCGCACTTCGGCGATGGCGTTGGCGTAGGTCTTGCCCGCTTCGCGGACCAGCAGGCCCATCAGCGGCTGGATCTCGGCTTCCATCAGGTCGGCGCTGCGCTCAAGGATCGCGGCGCGCTCGGCTGGCGGCGTGGCCTGCCAGATCGGTGCGGCATTCAGTGCGCACTGGATGGCATTGTCGACATCAGCGACGGTCGCTTCCTGCACGTGGCCAACCACGTCACGGTGATCGGACGGGTTGAGTACCGGTGCCGCCGCTTCCTGGCTGCTGGCGCAACCCAGCAGAGGGGCCGCTTTCCAGTCGTTGTGAGCGGTCGCCAGCAGGGCGCAGGACAGCGATGCCAGGCGATGCTCGTTGGCCAGGTCGATGCCGGCCGAGTTGGCCCGCTCGCTGCCATACAGGTCACGCGGCAGCGGAATGCGTGGGTGTGGCAGGCCGATGCTACCTTCCTGAGTGGCCATCTGCTCGATGCTGGCGACCGGGTCGGCGACCAGCTCTTGAATCGAGATCGAGTGATCGGCGATGCGGTTGACGAACGACGTGTTGGCGCCGTTTTCCAGCAGGCGGCGGACCAGGTAGGCCAGCAGCGTCTCGTGGGTGCCGACCGGGGCGTAGACGCGGCACGGACGGTTGAGCTTGCCTTCGGAGACTTTGCCTACCACTTGCTCATACAGCGGCTCGCCCATGCCGTGCAGGCACTGGAACTCGTACTGGCCCGGGTAGTAGTTCTGCCCGGCGATATGGTAGATGGCCGACAGGGTGTGGGCGTTGTGGGTGGCGAACTGCGGGTAGATCGCTTCGGGTACCGACAGCAGCTTGCGGGCGCAGGCGATATAGGAGACGTCGGTGTACACCTTGCGGGTGTAAACGGGGTAGCCTTCCAGGCCTTCGACTTGGGCGCGCTTGATCTCGCTGTCCCAGTAGGCACCCTTGACCAGGCGGATCATCAGGCGGTGACGACTGCGCTTGGCCAGGTCGATGACCGAGTCGATGACATACGGGCAGCGCTTCTGGTAAGCCTGGATGACGAAGCCGATGCCGTTCCAGCCCGCCAGCGAAGGCTCGAAGCACAGGCGCTCGAGCAGGTCCAGCGACAGCTCCAGGCGATCGGCCTCTTCGGCGTCGATGTTCAGGCCGATGTCGTATTGCTTGGCCAGCAAGGTCAGCGACAGCAGGCGCGGGTACAGCTCGTCCATCACGCGCTCGTACTGGGCGCGGCTGTAGCGCGGGTGCAGGGCCGAGAGCTTGATCGAGATGCCCGGGCCTTCATAGATGCCGCGACCGTGCGAGGCTTTGCCGATCGAGTGGATCGCTTGCTCGTAGGAGGCCAGGTATTTCTGCGCGTCGTGCTCGGTCAGTGCGGCTTCGCCGAGCATGTCGTAGGAATAACGGAAGCCTTTCGATTCGAAGCGGCTGGCGTTGGCCAGGGCTTCGGCGATGGTCTCGCCGGTGACGAACTGCTCGCCCATCAGGCGCATGGCCATGTCGACGCCCTTGCGGATCATCGGCTCGCCGCTCTTGCCGATGATGCGGGTGAGCGAGGAGGTCAGGCCGGATTCGTTGTGGGTGGAGACCAGCTTGCCGGTCAGCAGCAGGCCCCAGGTGGCGGCGTTGACGAACAGCGACGGGCTGTTGCCCAGGTGCGGTTGCCAGTTGCCGGTGCTGATCTTGTCGCGGATCAGCGCATCACGGGTACCCTTGTCGGGGATGCGCAGCAGGGCTTCGGCCAGGCACATCAGTGCCACGCCTTCCTGGGACGACAGCGAGAACTCTTGCAGTAGGCCCTGGACGATACCGGCACGGCCGCTGGCGCTCTTCTGGTTACGCAGTTTTTCGGCGATGCCGGAGGCCAGTTTGTTGGTGGCTTCGGCTTGAGCGCTGGACAGGCGCGCCTGCTCCAGCAGCATTGGCACCATTTCTTGCTCAGGGCGGCGGTAGGCGGCGGTGATCGCCGAGCGCAGTACCGACTGCGGCAGAATGCTTTCGGCGAACTCGAGGAAGCACTGGTGGCTGTGCTCGGGCTGAACTTCGCCGGCGTCGTCGGAAAGGTTGCTGGCATGACCGTTGAGTTCGGTCAGGGTGGCACCACCCTCGAGCTTCTCCAGGTAATTGAAGATCGCTTGTTTGATCAACCAATGCGGCGTGCGGTCGATGGACTGCGCAGCTGCTTTAAGTCGCTCACGGGTAGGGTCGTCGAGTTTGACCCCCAGGGTGGTCGTCGCCATTTCTTATCCTCATTATTGCCACGGGCGTGGCCTAAGCTGGCGCCAAGATTAGCTGTAGGACAATCTGGGTGCAACCGGGTGCAACCCGATTTTTTGTAGGATCAGGTGCAACTCGTCCGACGACAATTCCTACACAGCAAGAATGGTCATTCGTGGTGCGTTTTCTTCTGAAAAGCGCTGTGTTTGCTCCAAAAAGGAGCAAAAAACACCCTTTAGGCGAAATTGCATTGCTGGGTGCAACTTGCAAATGAAAAATGGTTGCACCCGCTTCATGTTGTTGCATAGGATGCGCCGCCTGGGTGCAACCGCCTTATAGGGTGGTCGCAAGAGATAAAAACAAACGCCAGGGCACAACCATGGGCAATCCAATCACGATCACTTTCGTGATCTACATCGCGGCAATGGTGCTGATCGGCTTCGCGGCCTATCGCTCCACCAACAACCTCTCCGACTACATCCTCGGTGGACGTAGTCTTGGCAGCGTGGTGACCGCGCTCTCAGCTGGCGCTTCGGACATGAGCGGCTGGCTGCTGATGGGCCTGCCGGGCGCCATCTACATGTCGGGCCTTTCCGAGGCCTGGATCGCCATCGGCCTGACCGTCGGTGCCTACCTGAACTGGCTGTTCGTCGCTGGCCGTCTGCGTGTGCAGACCGAGCACAACGGTGACGCGCTGACCCTGCCGGACTACTTCGCCAGCCGCTTCGAAGACAACAGCGGGCTGCTGCGGATCATCTCGGCGATCGTCATCCTGGTGTTCTTCACCATCTATTGCGCCTCCGGCATCGTGGCCGGCGCACGCCTGTTCGAAAGCACCTTCGGCATGTCGTACGAAACCGCCCTGTGGGCCGGTGCTGCGGCAACCATCGCCTACACCTTCGTCGGTGGCTTCCTGGCGGTGAGCTGGACCGACACCGTGCAGGCCTCGCTGATGATCTTCGCGCTGATCCTTACGCCGATCATCGTGCTGATCTCCACCGGCGGCGTCGACACCACTTTCCTCGCCATCGAGGCGCAGAACCCGGCGAACTTCGACATGTTCAAGGGCGCGACCTTCATCGGCATCATCTCGCTGATGGGCTGGGGCCTGGGCTACTTCGGCCAGCCGCACATCCTGGCGCGCTTCATGGCGGCTGATTCGGTCAAGTCGATCGCCAACGCCCGCCGCATCTCCATGACCTGGATGATCCTGTGCCTGGCCGGTACCTGCGCCGTGGGCTTCTTCGGTATCGCGTACTTCTCGGCCAACCCTGAGCTGGCCGGTCCGGTCACCGAGAACCACGAGCGGGTATTCATCGAGCTGGCGAAGATTCTGTTCAACCCGTGGGTTGCCGGTGTGCTGCTGTCGGCCATCCTGGCGGCGGTGATGAGTACCTTGAGCTGCCAGCTGCTGGTGTGCTCCAGCGCCCTGACCGAAGACTTCTACAAGACCTTCCTGCGCAAGAACGCTTCGCAGGTCGAGCTGGTCTGGGTCGGTCGCCTGATGGTGCTGGCTGTGGCGCTGATCGCCATTGCCCTGGCTGCCAACCCGGATAACCGCGTACTTGGCCTGGTGGCTTATGCCTGGGCGGGCTTCGGTGCTGCGTTTGGTCCGGTGGTGCTGATCTCGGTAATGTGGAAAGGCATGACCCGCAACGGCGCCCTGGCCGGTATCGTCATCGGTGCGCTGACCGTGATCTTCTGGAAACAGCTGGATACCGGTCTGTACGAGATCATCCCAGGCTTCCTGTTCGCCACCATCGCAATCTTCGTGGTGAGCAAGCTGGGTAGCCCATCGAGCAGCATGGTTTCGCGCTTCGAGAAGGCCGACCAGGCTTACCATATCGGTAAGTGATGCGGGTTTGATCGCTGTCTGAAAGGCCCGCACCTGTTCCAGGTGCGGGTTTTTTATTGGCTTGGGTTTGGCCTCATCGCGGGGCAGGCCCGCTCCCTGGTAGTTGCTTCATGGCGGCAGCGGGCAGCCGCTGATCACCGTCAGGCCTGACTCCTCAGGCGCGACAAGGTAAACTTGCCGGCCTTGCAGGAGTTGCCATGAACTATCGTCACGCCTTCCACGCCGGCAACCACGCCGACGTCCTCAAACACATCGTGCTGACCCGCCTCATCGCCCTGATGTCGCGCAAGGAGCAGCCGTTCGCCTACATCGATACCCACGCCGGTCTCGGCCTGTACGACTTGCAGGGCGATCAGGCGACGCGCACCGGTGAATACCTGGAAGGTGTCGCGCGCTTGTGGAACCGCGATGATCTGCCGGCGAGCACGGCCGACTACCTGCGTGTCATCAAGCGTCTGAACCAGGATGGCGAGCTGCGCTACTACCCAGGCTCGCCAGAACTGGCTCGCCGGCTGATGCGTCAGCAGGATCGCGCGTTGCTCAATGAGAAGCACCCCGAAGACGGTCCGCTGCTCAAAGAGAACATGAAGAAAGACCCACGGGTCACGGTTCACCTGGGCGAAGGCTGGCATGTGCCGCGGGCGCTGCTGCCGGTCCAGGAAAAGCGCGCGATCATGCTGATCGACCCGCCGTTCGAGCAGGCTGATGAGCTCAAGCGCTGCACCGTGGCCATGAAAGAGGCGATTGGCCGCATGCGCCAGACGGTCGCGGCCATCTGGTACCCGATCAAGGATCAGCGTTCGCTGACCCGCTTCTATCAGGACCTGACCAGCACCGGCGCGCC
The DNA here is from genome assembly GCF_014268815.2 of Pseudomonas urmiensis. NCBI lineage: Bacteria > Pseudomonadati > Pseudomonadota > Gammaproteobacteria > Pseudomonadales > Pseudomonadaceae > Pseudomonas > Pseudomonas urmiensis. The sequence goes on along the minus strand of NZ_JABWRE020000002.1, from coordinate 195,552 downwards.
GAAACTGCTGCGCGTCGAGCTCTATGTCCATCACCAGGACAGCCCGCAGGGCTTGAACGGCTCGGGCCTGGCCATCGCCAACCCGCCGTGGGGCCTGGAAGAAGAGCTCAACGAGCTGCTGCCGTGGCTGGCCAAGGAGCTGGCGCAGACTGCTGGCAGCTTCCGCATGGACTGGCTGATCGCCGAGTAAAGCGCTCTGCATATCCCGTGGGAGCGGGCTTGCCCCGCGATGGTGTCAGCAGATCCACCACCATCGCGGGGCAAGCCCGCTCCCACGCCATCGCGCCGGGCCATCTTTGCGTTATAATCCCGCCCTTTAGCCGTCCTCCGCCCACGAGGCCGATGGCGCATCTCTACCGAATGAAGAGGCTAGACCCTTGGCATTGACGATTCTTGGCCTGTCCGGCGCCCTTAGCCATGACCCTTCCGCGGCCCTGTACATCGACGGCAAGCTGATTGCCGCCGCCGAAGAAGAGCGCTTCGTGCGTGACAAACATGCGAAGAACCGCATGCCCTACGAATCGGCGAAGTTCTGCCTGGAGCAGGCCGGCATCAAGCCGTCGGACGTCGATGTGGTAGCCATTCCCTTCGCCCCGATCAGCCTGTTCGGCAAGGCTCGCTGGCACTACGCCAAGCGCTACTGGTACGCCCCGGACCGCGCCCTCGACGCGATCCTGATGGGCAACCGTCGCTACAAGCGCTACCGCAAGAAGATCGTCTGGTGCCTGGAGCAACTGGGCTTCGATCCGAAGAAGATCAAGATCGAGCCGGTCGAGCACCACCTGGCTCACGCCTCCAGTGCTTACCACTGCTCGGGCTTCAAGGAAAAAACCGCGATCCTCGGCATCGACGGCAAGGGTGAGTACGCCACCACCTTCTTTGGCTATGGCGAAAACGGCAAGATCCACAAGATCAAGGAGTTCTTCGATCCAGACTCGCTGGGCGGCCTGTACGGCGCGATCACCGAGTTCCTCGGTTTCGAAATGCTCGATGGCGAGTTCAAAGTCATGGGCATGGCGCCGTACGGCGATGCCAGCAAGTACGACTTCTCGCGCCTGGCCAGCTTCGAGAACGGCGAACTGGTGATCAACACCGAGTACGCCAACGTCATCGGCCTGCGCCGCTATAAAGAGAAGGGCAAGGGCTTTTACTTCTCGCCGAAACTGATCGAGTGGCTGGGGCCCAAGCGCGAAGGCGATATCGCCGACGAGCCGTACATCCACTACGCGGCCAGCATGCAGGCGCTGTTCGAGAAGCTCGCCCTGCAGATGATCGATCATTATCTGGGCGACACCCTCAAGGAAACCGGCAAGCTGGCCTTCGCGGGCGGCTGCGCGCTGAACGTCAAGCTCAACCAGAAGATCATCGCCCGTTCCGACGTCAAGGAGCTGTTCGTCCAGCCAGCCTCCGGTGACGCCGGTACTGCCGTGGGCGCTGCTGCCTACGTGTCGCATGCCCGTGGTGTGCCGGTCGAGAAGATGGAACACGTCTACCTCGGCCCTGCGTACTCCAACGAGGACGTGATCGCGGCCTGTGCCCGTCACCCGAGCCAGCCGAAATGGCGCAAGCTCGACAACATGCCGCAGCAAATCGCCAAGATCATGGTCGACGGCAACCCGGTGGCCTGGTTCCAGGGCCGTATGGAGTTTGGTCCGCGGGCGCTGGGTGGTCGTTCGATCATCGGCTGTCCGAGTGTGGAAGGCGTGGCCGACCGCATCAACCACCAGATCAAGTTCCGCGAGCGCTGGAGGCCTTTCTGCCCGTCGATGCTCGACACCGTCGCGCCGCAGATGATCAAGGTCGATCACCCGGCGCCGTTCATGACCTTCACCTTCGAAGTGGCTGAAGAGTGGAAAACCCGTGTGCCAGAAGTGGTCCACGAAGACGGCACCTCGCGCGCCCAGGTGCTCAAGCGCGAGTACAACCCGCGCTACTACGACATGATGAAGGCGCTTGAAGACCTGACCGGTAACGGCGTGTCGCTCAACACGTCGCTCAACCGTCGTGGCGAGCCGATGATCTGCTCGCCGACCGATGCCCTGAACATGTTCTTCGGCTCGGACCTGCAGTACCTGATCATGGAAGACATTCTGGTCGTCAAGGATGGCGCCGCGCCTTATGACCAGCCGCTCTGAACCGCGCGTCCTGCAGTTCTGCCATGGCTATGACGGGCCTTTCCTGGATTGTGCCCGTCAGTACGCCAGCCTGTTCCAGGGCAGCGGTTATCAGGTGACCACGGTGTTCCTCACCGGCAAGGCCGACCCGCAGGTGGCGGCCGGCTGTGCGTCGGATGAGGTGCTATTTTTGGAGTTCAGCTCCAAGGCCGTTCGCGGCCTGAAGCTGGGCGCCATTGCTGCTTTGCGCAAAATTGCCGCCGAGCGCAACTTCAGTTTCTGCATCGCCCATCGCTTCAAGCCGATCTACGTCGCCTTGCTCGGCACCAAGCTGCCGGTGATCGGCGTGCACCACGCCTTTGGCGACTACCAGCGCAAAGGCCGCCGACTGTTCGCCAATCTGTTCAGTAAGCGCCTGAGCCTGCTCGGGGTTTCCGATGCAGTGCGCGATGACATGCGCCGCTGCCTGCCGAACTGGCCGGCCGAGCGAATCCAGACCCTGTACAACCGCATCGATGTCGAAGGCCTGCGGGCCAGCCTGGTTGCTCGGGACGCCGCGCGCAGTGCGCTTGGTCTGGACCCGCAGGCGTGGATTGTCGCTAACGTCGGTCGCCTGCACCCGGACAAGGACCAAGCGACCCTGCTCAAAGGCTTCGCCCAGGCGCTACCGGAGCTGCCCGCTGGCGCACGCCTGGCGGTGCTCGGCAGCGGGCGCCTGGAAGATAAGCTCAAGGCCTTGGCCGCCGAGCTTGGCATTGCCGCTCAGGTCGATTTTCTGGGGCAGGTGCCGGACGCTCGGCGCTACTTCCAGGCATTCGACGTGTTTGCCCTGAGCTCCGACCATGAGCCGTTCGGCATGGTCCTGCTCGAAGCGATGGTCGCTGGTGTGCCGCTGCTGGCCACCGCCTGCGGCGGCGCGCGTGAAGTGGTCGAAGGCGTGGGGGTGTTGTTCGCGCTCGGCGATGCCGGGCAGTTGGCCCAGGGCCTGAAGCACATGGCCGGGCTGGATGCCGAGCAGCGCCAGGCGTGTGCCGCGCACATGCTGCAACGCCTGCACGAGCGCTTCAGCGACCAGGCGGTACGCGACACCTTCTGGCAACTGCCGCAGGTGCGGGCGTTGGCGGTGCAGCCGTGATGCTCAATCATATCCGCGCGCTGCGTGAACGCGGTTGGCAGGCCATCGACGCATCGGCCTACGCCGACGCCTGGCAACGCTTCGGCGGCAGCGTGGCGACTCACCCCTTGGTGATCGAACAACTGGCGGACCTGGCGCAGATCCCTGTGCGTTATCTGGGCTGGCAGCACAACGGTGAGCTCAAAGCGGCGATTCCTACCTGGGGGCGGCATCTGGCCTTGTCCAAGGACGTGCTCAAGCGTCAAGGCAAGAAAGGCCTGTTCGACCTGGGTAACGCCGAGCTGATCCTGCCGGCGGCCGCTGATGCCGGCGCGCCGTTGCGCCATGCTGGGCGCTATCTGTCTGAGCTGAACCAGGGCCGCTTTATCGGCCTCAAGGCTCAAGCCGAGCAGTTGGCGATGGCCCGCGCCCATGAAGACTTGTCGAAGAAGTTTCGCTACAACCAGCGCCGTGAGTTGCGTCTGCTGGAAGAGGCGGGCGGCGTGGTGCGGCCGATCAGCGACTTCAGCGCCACTGAAATCGCCGCCATGTACTGCGACCTGTTCCAGCGTCGCTGGGGTTTTCCGGCCACTGGCGCCGAGCGCATGGCCGAAGTGCTGGAGCGGCTGCGCGAGCTGCTGATCGGTTCGGTGCTGCTGCTCGACGGCGCACCGATTGCGATCCAGCTGGTGTACCGCGTCGAAGCGCCAGAATGGATCAGCGTCGAATACGTCAACGGTGGGGTAGACCCCGAAACCAAGGCGTTCAGCCCGGGTAGCGTGCTGAGCTTCCTCAATACCCAGGCCGCTTGGGAAGATGCCCGGGCGCGCAACAAGCCGCTGCGGTTCTCTTTCGGTCGTGCTGACCGCGAGTACAAGGACCGTTGGTGCACCTCTGTGCCGGTCTATCAGGTATGAGCCGCAAGCAGCAGTTGCTCAAACGCCACCGGCGCCTCAAGCGCCTAGGTCTGCTGGCAGGTTTGCTGCTGTTGCTGGTGTTGGGCGTTGTCAGCTGGTGGTGGTTGCCGCTGCTGCTGTTGCCGTTGATCTGGTCGGCCCATGAAGCCTGGTTTGCCGATCACCTGTTCTATTCGCCGGGTGAGGACTACCAGTATCGCTTTGGCGAGCAGACCCGCGAGGCCGCGACGAGCCTGAGCGATGGGCTGCTGGCGACGGATGCGCAATTGGCCGGCGATGAAACCCTGGTCCTGGAAATCCGGGTCAAGAGCGGCTGGCTCGGTCGCTTCGTCGATCCGCGGGTCGAGCTGCTCGATGGCGAGCAGGTCGATCAGCAAACCTTCGAACGTGGCGCCGATGGCCTGCGTTTTCTCAATCTGACCGGCCTGGGCGACGCCTTGAGCGCTGGTCGCCTGCGGCTGCGCGGCCGCTACTGCCGCTTGCTAGGCGCGCCGCGCCTGTGGATAACCCCGCACAGCGAGTTGCGCCGTCGCCGCATCATGGTCATCGCACCGCATGCCGACGATGCCGAGCTGGCCGCCTATGGGCTCTACAGCCAGGCCGATGAAGCCTGGGTGGTGACCCTGACCGCTGGCGAGATCGAAGCCGAACATTATCAGCAGATGGGCCTGGCCAAGGCCGAGGCCGCGCGCCTGAAAGGGCGCCTGCGTGCTTGGGACAGCATTGCCGTGCCGCGTTGGGCTGGGGTGCCGGAGTCGCGCTGCGTGCAGTTGGGTTACTTCTGCCTGCAGTTGCCGACCATGCAAGCCGCGCCAGATCAGCCTGCCGCCTCGCGTGAAGCCGACATGGCCGACATCCGCCCCTTCCGCTGCTTCAACCCTTTCCCGCTGCCGGCCGACGCCGACGGCGAGCCGACTTGGAACAATCTGTTGGCTGACCTGCGGGCGCTGCTGGAAATGGCCAAGCCAGAAATCCTGGTAATGCCGCATCCAACCCTCGACCCCCATCCCGATCACCTCTGCGCCCAGGCCGCGGTACTCGAGGCGTTGCAGGGCATAGCTTGGCAGCCCAGCACGTTGCTGTGCTACGCCAACCACCTGCATGACAACGACCGCTGGCCGATGGGCGACAGCGGCGATGGCGTGGCCTTGCCGCCGCAGTTGAGCGCTGAACAGGCGTGGGCGCCATGTAGCCTGCCGCTTGATCTGCCTACCCAGCGCGACAAGGCAATGGCCCTGGGCATGATGCACGACCTGCAGCCGCCAGCGCCGTTCAAGCGCCGCCTGCGTCGGTTGCTCCAGCGCTATCTGGCCGGGCGCCAGCCATCGCCCTATGGCGAGAACGAGTTTTTCCGTAAGGCGGTGCGCCGTCATGAGCTGTTCTGGCGCCGAGAACTGTAGACCCTGACCTATGATTGATCGCGATGGCGTAGAGAGCCCAAGGAACGCAATGAAAGTCCTATTTCTGGTGCAGAAGGAACAGCGGGCGATCCTTGACCGCCTCTACGACGGTGTTGCCGCCAACTGCGAGTGCGACCTGCGCTGGCTGAGCAGCGACGATCAACGCAACCTGCGCCGCTACTTCAAGCGCGAAGTGGACGTCGAGCGTTACGATCGCATCGTCTTCTTCCTGCGCTTCAAGCAGGAGATCCGCCAGGCCGCTTTCATTCGCACAGTGCCCAACCTGGTCATTCTTGAGCACGACGCCTACCAGAACTACATCCCCTGCAAGTACACCGGCAAGTTCAGCGAGCATTATCGCAAGCTGCCGTGGGCGCGGGTGATCAGTTCGGGCTTCATGGTCAGCGAGCGTCTGCGTCAGGAGGGCTTCGACGCGGTGTTCGTGCCCAAGGGCTATGACGAGCAGTTGCTGGTCGACCAAGGGCGAGCGCGCGATATCGAGTTGGCCTTCGTTGGTAGCACCAAAAGCGTCGCCTACAGTGGCCGCAAGGCGCTGCTCGATCAATTGGGCCAGGTCGAGAACCTGGTGGTCACTCGGACCAATTCGGGCGAGGACTACTGCAACACGCTCAACCGTATTCGTTTCTTCGTCAGTGCCGATGTCGGCATGGGCGAATACATGATCAAGAATTTCGAGGCGATGGCCTGTGGCTGCGTGTTGCTCGCCTTCGATCAAGGCGAAGCCGAGAACCGTGCTCTAGGCTTGCAGGACATGCACAACGTGGTGCTGTACGACAGCATCCCGACGTTGCAGGAAAAGCTCAAGGTGCTGCGTGCCGATCCGGCGCTGGCTGGGCAAATTGCCGTGAACGGACGTGAACTGGCCGTTTCACGCTTCAGTTTCGCCCAAGTTGGACGAGATATCGTCGAGCATATGCGCCCGCCGCTGCGCCCGCGCGCACCTGTGTCGGCCTGGCAGCGACTGCGCTTGAGCCTGGGGTTCTGAGTCGGCAGTGGGTTGTTCACTGGTCGCGCCTCAAGATGTGTTTGAAATGGGAAACACTGTTTTTGTTTATTGATTCCGCTGTAACGGCAGGCTTTCTCGCACGCGCGGAGTCATGCGCATGAATATCGTCAACATGATGTGGGCCGGCGGCTCGCCCTACATGTCGATCCACAAGGTTCACCATCAGGTGCTGAGCCAGGCTGGGGCGCACGCGCATATCAGTAACTGGTTGCTGCTTGGCGGCGAACTGAGCTGCGGTGTGGGTAGCACGCGCCAGTGGAACATGCCGCAGCGCGCGCTCAAGGGCCGTCATGCCTGGCGCTTGCTGGTGCCTTTTTTGCGCCGGCGGCTGCGCCGAGCATTGCTGGCTGCCCAGGCCGATGTGCTGTTGCTCGATGGGGTCGGGGTCGCCCGACTGGTGCTGCCGCTGCTGCAGCAATTGCCGGGCGTGCGGGCGGCGATCCTGTTTCATGGCGAAACTCGCCTGAGCCGCGCCGATGTTCAGCTGTTGCTGAGCGTCCCGCTCGATCGGCTGGATATTGCAGCGGTATCGCAGACCTTGGCCCAGTCGCTTGAGCAGGATCTTGGCCGCCCGGTGCGGACGTTGCGCATGGCCCTGGATCCTGCGGCATTCTCTGCCAGCTTGCTGACCCAGGATCAGGCCCGCCAGGCCCTGGGCTTGCCGCAACAAGGGCAGATTTTCGGCGCGGTGGGTCGCCTGGTAGCCAGCAAAGGCTTCGAGGTACTGCTCGAGGCGTTCGCCAAGGCCCATGCCGGCCAGCCCGATCTGCACCTGGCGATACTGGGCGAGGGCCCACTGCGGGCCAGTCTTCAGGCAAGAATCGAGGCGCTGGGGCTGTCAGCCAATGTTTGGCTGTGCGGCCACCGGGAAAGCCTGCATCAGCTGTATCGCGCCTTTGACTGGCTGCTGGTGCCCTCGCGCGCCGAGGGCTTGGGCCTGGTGGTGCAGGAAGCGGTGATGGCCGATGTGCCGGTAGTGTGCAGCGACCTTGCGGTGTTTCGCGAGCAGTTGGCTGAGGGGGGGTGCTACCTGCCGGTCGGGGATACCCAGGCCTGGGCCCAGGCAATCGCCCGCTGTGCACAGCTCGATGCTGCTGAGGTGGCGCTGCGCCAACGCCAGGCATTGGCGCCGGAGCAGGCCTGGCGGGCTTTCCAGCAAGGCTCGGCCGAGCTGCTGCGTGGCTCGGGCTCAGCCCGGTAGCAGGGCCGCCTCAAGCTCGGCGAGAGGGAAGCGGCTGGCGAGGTTTTCCCGTTCGATGTAACGCGCCATGTGCTGCACATTGCGCCGAACCATGCGTGACGACAGTGGGGCGCGCAGAAAACGCATGTCGGCCACATCGATCAGGCCAAGTTGCTGGTCAGGCGTTTCAACCACATTGCCCAGGTGCAGCGAGCGGAAGTAGATCCCCGAGCGGTGCAGCTGGCGAATCAGCTCGACCAGTCTTGGCAGGTAGCTGTCCCAGCTGAAGCCCGCTTCGCGTGACAACTGCAGCAAGGTGCGCCCTGGCAGCGGACGGTAGAGCACGGCGGTGCGCCCCGGCAGCTCGAGCTTGTGCTGGCTGATCACTTCGAGGGTGGGGATGCCCAATTGCGCCAGGCGCGCGGCATTGTCGACGAAGCGTTGCGAGTACGGCCGCAGCAGCGCAGATGAAATCAATCGCTTGCGACGAAAAACCTTGAGGATATTTCCATCCTCAAGCAGGTAGACTTTGGCGCCGTGGCTATCTGCCTCAAGCACCTGGGCGCCAAGTGTCAGCTGATCGAAGTCGACCTGGGAGAGCCGGGAGCATTGCATGGATAGGGCCTTGTCGTCTGGCAAGCAAAAATGACCGGCCATAATGCCGAAAAACAGGCAGCAGTACCATGATGGTGTTGCCCGATACTTTGGCAAGGAAACGCCTGTGTTAAAATTTGCGGTTCAACCTGAACAGTGAGCTCGATGATGGCCGAAACACCGCTACCTGCGGAGCACACCTCCAGCCTGAAAATCTATTTCCGGCTGTTGAGCTACGTGAAACCCTACATTGGCATTTTCATGCTGAGTATCGTTGGTTTCATAATCTTCGCCTCGACTCAGCCGATGCTGGCGGGGATTCTCAAGTATTTCGTCGATGGGTTGAGCAATCCGCAAGCGGTATTGTTCCCCAATGTCCCCTATCTGCGTGACCTGCAGCTGCTGCAGGCAGTGCCGCTGCTGATCATCCTGATCGCCGCGTGGCAAGGCCTGGGCTCGTTCCTGGGTAACTACTTCCTGGCCAAGGTCTCCTTGGGCCTGGTGCACGACTTGCGCGTTGAGTTGTTCAACAAGCTGCTGGTATTGCCCAACCGCTATTTCGACAACCACAACTCCGGTCACCTGATTTCCCGCATCACCTTCAACGTGACCATGGTCACCGGTGCCGCCACCGATGCGATCAAGGTGGTGATCCGCGAAGGTCTGACCGTGGTCTTCCTGTTCGCCTACTTGCTGTGGATGAACTGGAAACTGACCCTGGTAATGCTCGCCATCCTGCCGATCATCGCCGTGATGGTCAGCACCGCCAGCAAGAAATTCCGTAAGCAGAGCAAGAAGATCCAGGTGGCCATGGGTGACGTGACCCACGTTGCCTCCGAAACCATTCAGGGTTATCGCGTGGTGCGTAGCTTCGGCGGCGAGGCTTACGAGCAGCGCCGTTTTGGCGCCGCCAGCCAGAGCAACACCGACAAGCAGCTGCGCATGACCAAGACCGGCGCGCTGTACACGCCGATGCTGCAGTTGGTGATCTACAGCGCCATGGCTTCGCTGATGTTCCTGGTGCTGTTCCTGCGTGGCGATGCTTCGGCGGGTGACCTGGTCGCCTACATCACCGCCGCAGGCCTGCTGCCCAAGCCGATTCGCCAGCTGTCGGAAGTCAGCTCGACCATCCAGAAGGGCCTGGCCGGCGCCGAGAGCATCTTCGAGCAGTTGGACGAGAAGCCCGAGCAGGACACCGGCACCGTGGAAAAAGAGCGGGTCGACGGTCGTCTGGAAGTGCGCAACCTCAGCTTTACCTACCCAGGTACCGAGCGCGAGGTGCTCAGCGACATCAGCTTCACCGCAGAGCCTGGGCAGATGATTGCCCTGGTCGGTCGCTCCGGTAGCGGCAAGTCGACCCTGGCCGGGTTGATTCCGCGCTTCTACCACCACGACAAAGGGCAGATCCTGCTCGATGGCGTCGAGATCGAAGAGTACAAGCTGCGCAACCTGCGCCGGCACGTCGCCCAGGTGACCCAGCACGTCACCCTGTTCAACGACACCGTGGCCAACAACATCGCCTATGGCGACCTGGCTGGCGCACCGCGTGAGGCCATCGAAGCTGCCGCAGCCGATGCCTATGCCAAGGATTTCGTCGATCAGCTGCCCAAGGGCTTCGATACCCAGGTTGGCGAGAACGGCGTGCTGCTGTCCGGTGGCCAGCGCCAGCGCCTGGCGATCGCCAGGGCATTGCTGAAGAACGCACCTTTGTTGATTCTCGACGAGGCGACTTCGGCGCTTGATACCGAATCCGAGCGGCACATTCAGGCAGCCCTGGATCATGTGATGAAGGGCCGCACCACCCTGGTCATCGCCCACCGCCTGTCGACCATCGAGAAGGCCGACATGATCCTGGTAATGGACCAGGGCAAATTGGTCGAGCGCGGCACTCATGCCCAGTTGTTGCAGGCTAATGGCTATTATGCCCGCCTGCACGCCATGGGCCTGGACGAGCCAGAAAAGGTCGATATCACCTGAAACACTTCAATCGGGGCCATTAGCGGCCCCGATTGTCACTGCGATTGTCTGGTGCAGGTTGGCCGTAAAGCCATCGCCTACCCTGTGCTAATATCCTGCCCCTGTTAATTTTTCCATATGGGTTGCCCATGAAGTTGTCCATGCCGCGTTTCGATCAAGCCCCGGTATTGGTGGTCGGCGATGTCATGCTCGACCGCTACTGGCATGGCGGTACTTCACGTATTTCGCCGGAAGCGCCAGTGCCTGTGGTCAAGGTCGAACAGATCGAGGATCGCCCAGGCGGCGCGGCCAACGTCGCGCTGAACATCGCCGCGCTCGGCGCCCCGGCATCGCTGGTTGGCGTGACCGGCCAGGATGAAGCTGCCGATAGCCTGGCCAACAGCCTGCAAGCGGCGGGTGTGCGCTCGATCTTCCAGCGCATCGCCCACCAGCCGACCATCGTCAAGCTGCGGGTCATGAGCCGTCACCAGCAACTGCTGCGCATTGACTTCGAAGAACCGTTCGCCACCGACCCGCTGTCGCTGGGCGAAGAGGTCGATAACCTGCTCGACGGGGTCAAGGTGCTGGTCCTTTCCGACTACGGCAAAGGCGCCCTGAAGAACCACCAGAGCCTGGTCCAGGCCGCTCGTGCCAAGGGCATTCCGGTGTTGGCCGACCCCAAGGGCAAGGATTTCTCGATTTACCGTGGCGCCAGCTTGATCACGCCGAACCTGAGCGAGTTCGAGACCATCGTCGGCCGCTGCGTCGATGAGGCCGACCTGGTCGCCAAGGGCCTGCAACTGATGCAGGACTTGGAGCTGGGCGCGCTGCTGGTGACCCGTGGCGAGCATGGCATGACCCTCATACGCGCCGATCACCCGGCCCTGCACCTGCCTGCGCGAGCGCGTGAAGTGTTCGACGTTACCGGTGCCGGCGATACCGTCATCTCGACCCTGGCTGCTGCCATCGCCGCTGGCGAGGATCTGCCACATGCGGTGGCTCTGGCCAATCTGGCCGCCGGCATCGTGGTCGGCAAGCTGGGTACTGCGGCGATCAGTGCTCCGGAGCTGCGCCGTGCGATTCAGCGTGAGGAAGGCTCCGAGCGCGGCGTACTGAGTCTTGACCAGCTGTTGCTGGCGATTGACGACGCACGCGCGCACAACGAGAAGATCGTCTTCACCAACGGTTGCTTCGACATTCTCCATGCCGGTCACGTGACCTACCTGGAGCAGGCGCGGGCCCAGGGCGATCGTTTGATCGTGGCGGTCAACGATGATGCCTCGGTCAGCCGCCTGAAAGGGCCGGGTCGGCCGATCAACAGTGTCGACCGGCGCATGGCGGTACTGGCAGGCCTTGGCGCGGTGGACTGGGTGATCAGCTTCCCTGAGGGGACGCCTGAGAACCTGCTGAGCCAGGTCAAGCCGGATGTGCTGGTCAAGGGCGGCGACTATGGTATCGACCAGGTGGTCGGGGCCGATATCGTCAAAGGCTACGGCGGTACGGTGAAGGTGCTTGGCTTGGTGGAGAACAGCTCTACCACCGCCATCGTCGAGAAAATTCGCAAGAATTGAGTTGAGTCCATCGCGGGGCAAGCCCGCTCCCACGCCCCCACTCCACTGCCGAGAAAGACGTGGGGCGCGGGGTGGGAGCGGGCTTGCCCCGCGATGCATCTAGCTACTTTTGCAGGGTTGTCCTGGCTCGCTCCAGCAGCGCGCGCGCCTTACCGGTAAAGCGCTGCATCCGCGAATCCGGCTTGGGCTCCACCAGCCCCTGCTGCCTCACCCATTCCTTCCAGCGAATCCGCTCATCACGCACCACCCAGCCTTCCTGCTGGGCAAAGCTCTCCGCCAGGTACAGGCCACGGGTACTGGCAGGTATCAGCTCATCTTTCTTCAGGGTGTAAAGCTCGGCAGTCGGCTGCCCGTCCTTGAGCGGCATCAGGTACAGATCTGGGCGCTTGCGATTGAGGCGGGCGACCAATTGATCACCTTCGAGCCGTTCATCGACATGAAACAGACTCAGCGACTTGGCTTCCCTCGGCACCTGCAAACGCAGGTCATAGATCAGCTGCAATGACGCCGTCGGCAGGTGCACATAGGCTCGTGGCCGTTCCATCAAGACCAGGTTGGCACAGTGCACCGGTCGCGCTGCGCCCGACTGCGGGGTGAGCACAAAGGGCAGCGCTTCGCGGTAGTGCAGGGCCGCGGCATACGGGGCGGGCAGCCAGGTATCGTTGAAGCGCCCGCCGAGCCAGCCTTCGGGCGTCTCCAGCAGGCACTCTTCGGCAACTTCCTGGATCGCGGTGTGCAGCGGCAGGTTGAGCTCCTGCGCTGGCACGTAGCCGGAAATCAGCTTGAGCACCACATCGCCACGGTCCTGGCGGCGCTGGCGTACCAGCACCCAGTAATCGCGATTCTGCCAGTGCAGGGTCAGGCGTACCGAAACACCCAGGTTGGCCAACTCGACCACGAAACGTTCACTGTCGGCCAACTGCACGGCCTTGCGCCGTTGCAGGGTCTGGGCGAAGTTCAGCGGCATGCCGATGCTCTGGTAACTCAGGCCGTCCGGGGTAGCTTCGACGTGCAGCGGCAGGGTCTTGAAGTTGCTCGGGTTCTTGCGAATCAGCGTACGCGGCACGAGGCTCCTCCTTGCGCAGAACTGCCGACAGGTCGGCTCAATGCTGGCCCAGGATGCGGGCGACGGTGGCCACGTTATGGGCCAGGTGCAGCGGATTGATGGTGCCGACAATAGCACTGCTCACCCCTGGGTGGGCGAACAGCAGCTCAAAGCTGGCCTGCACCGGATCGACCCCGGGCGCCAGGCATACGTGACCGCTGGCCAGGGCCTTCTTCACCAGGATGGCCTTGCCGTGCTCGGCAGCGTAGTCCAGCACCGGGCGTTCGGCTTGCTCGTTGAGGTTGTAGGTGACCATCGCACAGTCGCCTTGCTCCAGCGCCTTGAGCCCGCCCGCAGCGGTCTTGCCGGAGAAGCCAAAGCCGAGGATCTTGCCTTCTTGCTTGAGGGCGGCGAGGGTTTGATAGACCTCTTGCTGCTCAAGGATCGCCAGGTCGTTGCCATCCGAATGCACCAGCACCAGTTCGATGTGGTCGGTCTCCAGGCGCTTGAGGCTGCGCTCAACGGAAAAACGCGTGTGCGCCGCGCTGAAATCGAAGCGCGACTGGCCGTCCTCGAACTCTTCGCCAACCTTGCTGACGATCACCCATTGATCACGCTGGCCGCGCAGCAGCGGGCCGAGGCGTTCTTCACTGCGACCATAGGCCGGGGCGGTGTCGATCAGGTTGATCCCCAGCTCCCGGGCCTGGGCCAGCAGCAGGCGCGCATCGTCGTCGCCAGGGATGGTGAAGCCGTTGGGGTATTTGACGCCCTGGTCGCGGCCGAGTTTGACCGTGCCCAGGCCCAGCGGGGAAACCTTGAGCCCGGTGCTACCCAAGGCGCGGTGCAGGTCATGCAGGGTTGGCAGGGTCATGGCAGCAGTTGCTCCCAGGCCGCAACGCCGAGCGCGGGGCGCGGCAGGTCGGCCAGATCAGGTTGGGCTGCCGGGCGGATGCCGTCACGCTCAAGGCTTGCCAGTACCCGGTCGGAGAAGTCCGGGGCCAAGGCCAGCTTGGTTGGCCAGCCAACCAGCAGGCGCTGTTGTTCGGCGAGGAAGGCGTTGTCCGGGCGGACCAGGCCCGATTGCGCAGGCTCGGCGCGATCGACGCGCAGGGTGGCCCAACGGACCTGGCTCTGGTCTACCCAGGGCAGCAGGTCGGCGACTTCTTTCTGTGCGGCGGCAATTTGTGCAGCCGGCTCGCGGGCCACACCATGGGCTTCGGCAAGATCGCCCCCGAGGTACCAGACCCACTGGCCATCTGCGGCCGGGTGGGTGGTCACGGTAATGCGTGGCTTTGGCCCGCCACCCAGGCAGTGGGCATACAGCGGCTTGAGGTTCGGCCCTTTGGCCAGGACCATGTGCAGTGGTCGGCGCTGCATGGCGGGTTGGCTCAAGCCCAGGGCGTGGAGCAGCTCTTCGGTACCGGCGCCGGCGCTGAGGACGATGCGCTGGGCGCGAATGTCGCGGCCGTCGACGCGCAGGCCGACCAGCTCGTCAGCGTCGTGCAGCGGTTCGATCCGCTCGCCGGCCAGCAGGCTGTCACCGGCCAGCTCGGCCAGGTTGGCCAGCAGGCTGGGCACGTCGATGACCAGTTCGGCCAGGCGATAGACCTTGCCCTTGAAGGCACGGTCTTGTAGGGCTGGCGGCAGTTGCTCGCCCTTGACCTGATCGACTCGGCCACGCATGGCCTTGCTGGCGAAGAAACTGGTGACATTGCCCAGCAGGCTGCCGGGCGACCACAGGTAGTGGGCGTCGGAGAGCAGGCGGACCTTATCCAGGTTCAGCTCACCGCTGCCGTTAAGCGCGTCGCGCCAGCGGCGCGGCATGTCGGCGATGGCTTCGGAAGCGCCGGTCAGGCTGCCGGTCAGGGCATATTTGATGCCGCCGTGAATGATGCCTTGCGATTTGATGGTCTGCTCGCCGCCGAGGCTGGCGCGTTCCACCAGCACGGTCGAGTAGCCCAGGCGCCGCAGGCGGGCATTGAGCCAGAGGCCTGCGACCCCGGCGCCGACGATCAACACGTCAGTGGAAATGGCAGATGGCATGCGGGCACCTCGAATACTGGGACAGTTGAGCAGTATACAGGGTGTTGCGATCGAGGCTGGCGTGAGGGCTTATCAGCGTGCGCTGGATCAGTGTCCAGCGGTCTTGCTGAACACCTGGATCACCACTACGCCACCGACGATCATGGCCATCCCAAGCATGGCCGGGACATCCAGTTTCTGCCCGTAGATCACCAGCGCGGCGATGCTGATCAGGACGATACCCAGGCCCGACCAGATGGCGTAGGCAATGCCCACCGGGATGCTGCGCACCACCAGGGTCAGCATCCAGAACGCGACGGCGTAGCCGCAGACCATCAGCAGCAGTGGCAGGGGAGTGCTCAGGCCCTTGACGGCTTTCATCGAAGCGGTGGCGATGACTTCGGCGCAGATGGCGATGGCCAGGTAGGTGTAGGCGTTCATGCGGTGATCCTCGGTTGCTAGGCAGGCATTTTAGGCGTTCCTGGGATGCGGTAAAGTCATTACCTATCATATAAGGAGATAGGTTGATGGCCGAGCAGTGGAACCTTGAACAGCTGCGTCTGTTCGTCCGGGTGGCTGAGCTGCGCTCGTTTTCTGCGGTTGCCCGCGAACAGCGTAAGGCGCAGTCCGCGGTGAGCAGCGCCATCGCTCTGCTGGAGGCCGACCTTGGCGTGACGCTGTTCGAGCGCAGCAGTGGGCGTCAGCCGCAATTGACCGAACGCGGCGCGGCCTTGCTCGAAGATACCCGCGAATTGCTGCGCCAGTGTGAGCGCCTGGAGGGGCGGGCGTTGGCATTGATGCGCGGCCAGGAGGCACTGCTGCGGGTGGCCCAGGATGAGGCAATGCCTTACCAGCCGGTAATCGACAGCCTGGATGAGCTGGCCAGCCGCTTTCCGTTCCTGGAGGTGCAGTTGGCCAGCGGCGCCCAGGGCGATGTGGCACGCAAGCTGGTCGAGCGCCACTCCGACCTGGGCCTGTTCTTTCACCACGAGCGCATTCCTGCCTCACTGGAGCGGCGCGCCCTGGGCAGCGTGGAAATGGTCACGGTGTGCGCCGTCGATCATCCGCTGGCCCGCGAGGGGCGGGTCAATCGTCAGCAGTTGGCCCGCCATCGGCAGCTGTTGATCACCCCGCAACAGAGTGGTTATCCCGGCGGCGAGGCGATCAGCCCGCAGATCTGGCGGGCCGACAGTTTCTATGCGATGGCCGAGCTGCTCATGCGTGGCCTGGGTTGGGCCTGGTTGCCGCGGCATGTGGTGCAGTACCCGACCTATCAGGCGCAGATGGTCGAGCTCGACAGTGAGTGGCGCCCGCCTGCGTTGGTGGTGGAGCTGGCCTGGCGTCGCGATCAGCCACTGGGGCCGGCAGCACAATGGCTTGCGGAACGTTTCGCCGTGCACCTGCGGGCAATTGGCTAGGGCTGTAGGAAAAGCGGCCGGGCAAGTGATTGTGTGGCGTTTTTTTACCGGACAGGCCTAAGCGCAGGCCTTTTCATACAGTTCCTAGTAAACTGCGCCGCCATGAACAGAACCCTCTATACCTTGCTGTTTCACCTGGGCCTGCCGCTGGTTGCGCTGCGCCTGTTCCTGCGGGCGCGCAAGGCGCCCGCGTATGGCCAACGCATCGGCGAGCGCTTCGCCCTGGGTCTGCCGGCCATGCAGCAGGGTGGCATCTGGGTGCATGCGGTTTCGGTCGGTGAAAGCATCGCTGCCGCGCCAATGGTGCGGGCCTTGCTCAAGGCCTATCCAGACCTGCCCATTACCTTGACCTGCATGACCCCGACCGGCTCGGAACGGATTCGCGCGATGTTCGCCGATGAGCCGCGCGTCCAGCACTGCTACTTGCCCTACGACTTGCCGTGGGCTGCAGGGCGCTTTCTTGATCATGTGCGGCCGCGGCTGGGCATCATCATGGAAACCGAGTTGTGGCCGAACCACATTCATCAGTGCGCCAAGCGCGGCATCCCGGTGGCCTTGGCCAACGCCCGGTTGTCTGAGCGTTCGGCCCGTGGTTATGGGCGCTTCGCCGGCCTGACCCGGCCCATGCTGGCCGAAATGAACCTGATTGCGGTGCAGACCGAGGTCGAAGCCGAGCGCTTTCGCAGCCTGGGCGCGCGGCCCGAATGCGTGCAGGTGACCGGCTCGATCAAGTTCGACCTCAAGCTCGACGCGCAGCTGTTGCCGCGCGCCCGGCAATTGCGTGAGCAGTGGCAGGCCGAGCAGCGTCCGGTATGGATCGCCGCCAGTACCCATGAGGGCGAGGATGCCCTGGTGCTCGAGGCCCATCGGCAGTTGCTGGAAGTGCACGGCGATGCGCTGTTGATCCTGGTGCCGCGCCACCCTGAGCGGTTCAACGCGGTGCATGAGCTGTGTCGTGAGCAGTTCGCCACGGTGCGGCGTTCGAGCGGCGATGCAGTCGATGGCCAGACGCGGGTGCTACTGGGCGACACCATGGGTGAGTTGCTGTTCTTGTATGCGCTGGCCGATATCGCCTTCGTTGGCGGCAGCCTGGTGGCCACTGGCGGGCATAACCCGCTGGAGCCGGCGGCGCTGGCGCTGCCGGTGATCATGGGGCCGCACGTGTTCAACTTCCTGGAGATCAGCGCGATGCTGCGCGATGCCGGGGCCTTGCAGGCGGTGGACGATGCCGAGGGGCTGGCTGCAGCTGTGCGCCGGCTGGTTGAGTTGCCGCAGGATGCGCGGCGCATGGGCGAGGCGGGGCGGGCGGTGATGCAGGCCAATCAAGGCGCGTTGCAGCGGTTGCTAGATGGGCTGGGCGCGCTGATTCGCTGAACGAGGCGGTCCTCTCGGGCCTCATCGCGGGGGGAGCCCGCGCCCACGTTGTGTTGCACGTTCATGAGGGTGCGTCGACAGCGTGGGAGCGGGCTTGCCCCGCGACGAGGCCGGTCTAGCCTGGCCTTCAGGGCCTGCGTTCGAAATTCTTCGCCGCTGCCGCCGCCAGGTCCGGCGGCAGGAAATCCCGGTCCGGATTGTAATCGGCCTTCAGGTAGCGCCCCAGATCCTGCAGATCTTGCGGGCTCAAGGTCCCGGCCGCCTGCTTCAGGCGCAGGTTGTCGAGGATGTAGTCATAGCGGCTGTTGTTGTAGTCGCGCACCGAGGTGTACAGCTGACGCTGCGCATCGAGCACATCGACGATGTTGCGCGTACCTACCTGATAGCCAATTTCGGTCGCTTCCAACGCACTCTGGTTGGAAATGATCGACTGCTTGCGCGCCTGTACCTGCTCGACATCGGTGTTCACTGCTCGGTGCAGGTTACGGGTGTTCTCCACCACCTGGCGGCGCAGGCTTTCGCGCTGTTGCTCGCTCTGGCTCAGGCGCTGATAGGCCTCGCGCACTTGCGAGCTGGTCAAGCCGCCGCTGTAGATCGGGATATTCAACTGCAAGCCAATGCTGGTCTGCTCGACATCGCCGCCATAACGCACCCCGGCTTGCGGCGCGGGGTTGGTGAAGCCAAGGCTGTCGTTGTCACCTTTCTGATAGCGGGCCACCGCATCCACGGTTGGCGCGTGGCCGGCCTTGCGCTGGCGCAGGGTTTCTTCGGCGGCGGTGACGGCGTGGTTGGTCGCCAGCAGGTTGAGGTTCTGCCGGGCTGCCGTTTCGACCCAGGCCTTGGCGTCGTTGGGGGTCGGCACCTGGATTGGCAGGCTGTGAACCACCCCTTGCAGCGAGCCATATTCGCGGTTGGTCAAGGTCACCAGGGCTTCGAAGGCGTCCTGCACCTGGCGCTCGGCGATGATCCGATTGGCCCTTGCAGTGTCGTAGCTGGCCTGCGATTGCAGCACGTCGGTCTTGTCGGAAAGGCCGACGTCGAAGCGTTCATTGGATTGGTCCAGCTGGCGCTTGAAGGCCGCTTCCTCGGCCTTGGTCGAGGCCAGGTTGTCCTGGGCGCGTAGCACGGCAAAGTAGTTTTCCGCGGTTTGCAGGATCAGGTTCTGCTCGGTGGCCGAGAGTTCCAGCGCGGCCTGCTCGTTGACCGCTTCGGCCGCCTGCAACTGGAACCAGCGGTCGGCGCGGAAGATCGGCTGCGACAGGGTCGCACTCCACGAGTTGCCACTGCGATTGGAGGTGATCGAGGGCTCGTCGAGCTTGGTCCGGGTATTCATCATCTCGGCGCCGGCCGAGAGATTCGGCAGCAGGCCTGCCCGGGCTTGCGGCACCACCTCGCGGCGGGCGCCGTAGTCGGCACGGGCGGCGGCGAGGTCGGCGTTGTTGCTGGCGGCCTCCTGATAGACGCTGACCAGGTCGGTCTTGATCGTCATGGGCACATCCGCTGCCCATACCGCTCCGTTGGACGCACAAGACACGGCAATCGCCAGTGAAAGTTTGCGCAGCATAGGGCAATCCTTGTACGAGTTTGAATTACTGAACTGTTGAGTTTCGAGCGATGGGCCAGTGTAGTGCCGCGCGCCGCCGGCAACAATCGGTCAGTTGCGCCTTTCATCATCCGTGTCACAAGCACTCTTGGCTTGAGCTGCCACTCCAGTCTAGACTGCGCATGTTCTTGTCGGGGTGCCTTGAAGCAAAGGCTGAGATCGCATAGGTGCGGATCCCGTTGAACCTGATCAGGTTAACGCCTGCGTAGGGAACAAGATTTCTCGCTTTCCCGGCGAGTCTCTTGTGCCAGGTCCGGGATTTGTCGAGCAGCTCACACGCTCAATGGCACTCCAGGTATCCGGCACTGCACCCCTCTAGGGCTGCGTCCGCGTCATTCAGGTTCTCCCCGACATTCCGCCGCTAGGAAGCCGTCTGGAGCCTGTGATGAGCAAACAAGAAAAAACGATCAACCTCAGCGAATCGGCGCAAGTCGATCAGCAGTCCGTGCAACCCTTCACCCGTTCCCGCAAGGTCTATGTCCAAGGCTCGCGCCCCGACATTCGCGTACCCATGCGTGAAATCAGCCTGGATGACACCCCCACCGATTTCGGCGGCGAAAGCAACGCGCCGGTGCTGGTGTATGACACCTCTGGCCCGTACACCGACCCTGAGGTCATCATCGATGTGCGCAAGGGCCTGGGCGATGTGCGCTCGGCCTGGATCGACGACCGCGGTGACACCGAGCGCCTCGAAGGCCTGAGCTCGAACTTCGGCCAGCAGCGCCTGAACGACGCCGAGCTGACCAAACTGCGCTTTGCCCACGTGCGCAATCCGCGCCGGGCCAAGGCCGGCGCCAACGTCACGCAGATGCACTACGCGCGCCAGGGCATCATCACCGCCGAGATGGAATACGTCGCCCTCCGCGAGAACATGAAACTGCAAGAGGCCCGCGCCGCCGGCCTGCTCAGCCAGCAGCATGCCGGCCACAGCTTCGGGGCCAGCATCCCGAAAGAAATCACCCCTGAGTTCGTCCGTGAAGAAATCGCCCGTGGCCGCGCGATCATTCCGGCCAACATCAACCACACCGAGCTCGAGCCGATGATCATCGGCCGTAACTTCCTGGTGAAGATCAACGGCAACATCGGCAACAGCGCCCTGGGTTCTTCGATCGAGGAAGAAGTCGCCAAGCTGACCTGGGGCATCCGTTGGGGTTCGGACACGGTGATGGACCTGTCCACCGGCAAGCACATTCACGAAACCCGCGAGTGGATCATCCGTAACTCGCCGGTGCCGATCGGTACCGTGCCGATCTACCAGGCCCTGGAAAAAGTCGGCGGGGTGGCCGAGGACCTGACCTGGGAGCTGTTCCGCGACACCCTGATCGAACAGGCCGAGCAGGGCGTGGACTACTTCACCATTCACGCCGGCGTGCTGCTGCGCTACGTGCCGCTGACTGCCAAGCGGGTGACCGGCATCGTCAGCCGCGGCGGCTCGATCATGGCCAAGTGGTGCCTGGCGCATCACCAGGAAAACTTCCTCTATACCCATTTCGATGAAATCTGCCAGATCATGAAGGCCTACGACGTCAGCTTCTCGCTGGGTGATGGCCTGCGTCCGGGTTCGATCGCCGATGCCAACGACGAGGCCCAATTCGGTGAGCTGGAGACGCTCGGCGAGTTGACCAAGATCGCCTGGAAGCACGACGTGCAGTGCATGATCGAAGGCCCAGGGCATGTGCCGATGCAACTGATCAAGGAAAACATGGACAAGCAGCTGGAGTGCTGCGATGAGGCGCCGTTCTATACCCTCGGCCCCCTGACCACCGACATTGCGCCGGGCTACGACCACATCACCTCCGGTATCGGTGCGGCGATGATCGGCTGGTTCGGTTGCGCCATGCTTTGCTACGTGACGCCCAAGGAACACCTGGGCTTGCCGAACAAGGATGACGTCAAGACCGGCATCATCACCTACAAGATCGCCGCGCATGCCGCCGACCTTGCCAAGGGCCATCCGGGCGCACAGATTCGCGACAACGCCTTGTCCAAGGCGCGGTTCGAGTTCCGCTGGGAAGACCAGTTCAACCTTGGCCTGGACCCAGACACCGCGCGCGCGTTCCACGACGAGACCCTGCCCAAGGAATCGGCCAAGGTCGCGCACTTCTGCTCGATGTGCGGGCCGAAGTTCTGCTCCATGAAGATCACCCAGGAAGTGCGCGAGTACGCTGCCAACCAGCGGATCGATGCCGTGGATGTGTCGGTTGAGCAGGGCATGCGCGAGCAGTCCGAGCGGTTCCGCCAGGCAGGTAGCCAGCTGTACCAGAAAGTCTAGAGGCTTTCAGGGCTCGATCAATCGTGGGGGCGGGCTTGCCTCGCGATAGCGTCAGCGCAGGCAACCAGGTTGCACCTGCTGATGCTATCGCGGGGCAAGTCCGCCCCCACGTTCCCCCACTCCAACCTTTGCGGCGAGTCAACGCATGAGCACCCCCAGCCACTTTTCCCCCGATCACCCGATCCCCGCCAGCCAACGCCTGTTCGGCGCTCGCGACCTGTTCGTCCTGTGGTTCTCCCTCGGCACCGGCTTGATGGTGCTGCAAGTCGGCGCCATGCTCGCCCCCGGCCTGGGCCTGGCTGGCGCGGTCCTGGCCATCGTCCTTGGCACGGCGGTAGGCGTGCTGCTGCTGGCGGCCGCCGGGGTGATCGGCAGCGACACCGGCCTGTCGGCGATGGGCACCCTGCGCTTGACGTTGGGTGGACATGGCGCGCGCTTGCCGGCAGTGCTCAACCTGCTGCAACTGATCGGCTGGGGCTCGTTCGAGATCATCGTCATGCGCGACGCCGCCAGCCTGCTTTCGGCACGCGCCTTCGGTGAAGGCAGCGCCTGGACCAGCCCGTTGCTGTGGACCCTGTGCTTCGGCGCCCTGGCCACATTGTTGGCGATCTGCGGACCGCTGACGTTCGTGCGCAAGATCCTGCGCAAGTGGGGCATCTGGCTGTTGCTCGGCGCCTGCCTGTGGCTGACCTGGAACCTGTTCGCCAAGGCCGATCTGGCCCAGATCTGGAACCGTGCCGGCGATGGCTCGATGTCGCTGGCAGTGGGTTTTGACATCGTGATCGCCATGCCGCTGTCGTGGTTGCCGCTGATTGCCGACTACTCGCGCTTCGCCCAGCGCGCCAGCCGGGTGTTCGCCGGCACCGCGCTGGGTTATTTGCTGGGTAACGCCTGGTTGATGAGCCTGGGCGTGGCCTACACCTTGGCGTTCGCCCCAAGTGGCGAAGCCAATGCGTTGTTGCTGGCACTGGCCGGTGCCGGTCTTGGTATCCCGCTGCTGCTGATTCTGCTCGACGAAACCGAAAACGCCTTCGCCGATATCCATTCCGGCGCGGTCTCGAGCGGGTTGCTGGTGCGCCTGAAGGTCGAGCACCTGGCATTGGCCATTGGTGTGCTGTGCACGCTGATCGCCTACCTGGCGCCACTGGCCCAGTACGAGAACTTCCTGCTGCTGATCGGCTCGGTGTTCGCGCCGCTGTTCGGCGTGGTGCTGATGGATCACTTCGTGATTCGCCGTCGGCAGATGCCGCTGCGGGTCGACGGTCTGCACTGGCAGGCGCTGCTGGCCTGGGTGGCGGGAGTGGCGGCCTATCACGTAATGGCCAGCCAGGCGCCAGAGGTGGGCGCGACCCTGCCAGCAGTGCTGTTGGCAGGGGTGCTATACGGGCTGCTAAACCTTAGCCGCGCCCGGGAAACAGCTCAGGCTTGAGCACGCCGTTCAGGCGTGGGTAAGGGATTTTCAGCTCGATGTGGCCCATGGAATAGGGCGCGATGGCATAGACCTCGTACTTCACCACGACCGCACCATAGGTCAGGGCGATGTGCGGGGACTTCTTGAACGGCCAGGTCTTGACGAATTCCGGGTCCTTGTCCATGCCGGTGCTGATCATCCAGGCACGGTGCGACTCTTCGACGGTTTTCCAGAACGTCTCTTCCTGGCCCGGCACCAGCATGTCTTGCAGGGTCAGGACTTTGTCCTGCTTGCGCGAATAGTTGATGAAACCGCGCCCAGGCATGCCATGGGCACCACCACTGTCCAGATAACTGGACAGCTCGATGATCACCAGCCCGTCATGCTGCTCGCGTACCTTGGCTTGCAAGTAGCTGCTGTTGCGCTTGTCGGCGCTGGCCAGGTATTGATCTTCATAGGCCTTGAGCGAGGTCGGCGCGCTGCTGCGCTGGTTGTCCTCGGTCAGTTGCAGCAGGCGGCGCTCGACGATGGCGTCGAGCTTGGGCAGGTCGGGGAAGTGAATGGTGTCGATGTTCACCAGCGGGCAGTCGCTTTCGCTGCAGCCCGGCTTGACGTGCTCCCAGGCGTCGCGCTTGACCTCGAGCGGGGCCCGATAGTTGGGCGTGAACAGGCTCTGGCAGGCGCTCAGCGCCACAGCCAGCACAGCCACGGAAGTCAGTTTGACAAGCGTCATGATGATCCTTGTAGAACAGCAATAGTCGGCCTTGGACCGTCGGCAAAGCCTTCGGTTCGCCACTAAGCTATCAGAGAGATTACTGCCTGTCCCGAACGCATGAACGGTCGCTTGAAAGGGATGAAACCCAGCCGGACGCAGAGTAGGATGGCGCGATGCGGTACACGAGGTCATGAGGATTCCAATGACAGATACGTCAAATTCGCTGCCCCAGGCGGTCGAGATCGTCAAGCGCGAGAACTGCTTCCAAGGCTTTTACCGGCTCGACAAGGTCCACCTGCGCCACGAGCTGTTCGCCGGTGGCATGGGACGCGAGATCAGCCGCGAGCTGTTCGTGCGCCATGATGCGGTCTGCGTGCTGCCCTACGATCCGCAGCACGATGAAGTGGTGCTGATCGAACAATTTCGTGCGGGCGCCATGGGCAAAGTCGCCAACCCTTGGCTGATCGAAATGGTCGCCGGGCTGATCGACAAGGATGAACAGCCGGAAGAGGTCGCCCACCGCGAGGCCGAAGAAGAAGCCGGGTTGACCTTCTCTGCCCTGTGGCCAATGACCAAGTACTTCCCCTCGCCCGGTGGCAGCGATGAGTACGTTCACCTGTTCCTGGGGCGCTGCGTCAGCGAGGGCGCGGGTGGCTTGCATGGGTTGGAAGAAGAGGGCGAGGATATCCGGGTAACGGTCTGGTCGTTCGAAGATGCCTTGCAGGCGGTGCGCGATGGCCGCATCTGTAACGCCGCAGCGATCATCGGCCTGCAATGGCTGGCGCTCAATCGTGACGAAGTACGAGGTATGTGGAAGTGAATCTGTTGCGCGAGCGTTATCGGGTCGATCTGGTCGGGCTGCAATCAGCCTGCGAGGCCAACTATGCCCGGCTGATGCGCTTGCTGCCCGATATGCGCAGCACGCAGAGCTCGCGCCGTATTGGCATGACCCAGGGCGACCAGATGCTTGGCGTGCTGGTGCTCGAAGTGGTGCTGACCTGTCCCTATACCACTACCCTGCGCGTGCGCCAGGAACACAGCCTGCCGTGGCTGCCAGTGCCGCAGCTGGAAGTGCAGGTCTACCACGATGCGCGCATGGCCGAGGTGGTCAGTGCCGAGCACGCGCGGCGTTTGCGCAGCATTTATCCGTACCCCAATACCGGCATGCACCAGCCGGACGAAAAGGCCCAGCTCAACCTGTTCCTCGGTGAATGGTTGAGTCACTGCCTGGCCTGCGGCCACGAGCTGGCAGTCGTACGCTGAAAATGTGAGCTGGGTCGGTTTCGAGTGTTTGCGCGAAACCCTGCACAGGCGATAATCGCGCTGAATCCGCTCGAGGAGACGGCCCGTTGCCGCAGCCCAACCATCCCCCCGCGCCCATCCATGTGGTGCAACTGACCGACGCTCACCTGTTCGCTGACCCGGCGGGCACCTTGCTGGGCCTCAATACGCGCGACAGCCTGAGTCATGTGATCGCCCAGGTGCGCCGGGAGCAGCCGCGTATCGACCTGCTGCTGTGTACGGGCGACCTGTCCCAGGATGGCAGCGTGGCGTCCTATGAGGCGTTCCGCGAACTGACCGCGGTGCTCGACGTGCCGACCCGCTGGTTGCCGGGTAACCACGACGAGGCGCGGGTAATGGCCGAAGTGGCGCCGGCTCTGGTGCGGGCGGTGACCGACATCGGCGCCTGGCGCATCGTCATGCTCGACTCGGCGGTGGCCGGGGCCACCCATGGCTTGCTCGAGCCTGCGCAACTGGCAGCGCTCGATGCCGCATTGGCGGGCGCGGGCGATCGGCATTGCCTGGTGTGCTGCCACCACCAGCCGGTGGACATCGGCTGCGCCTGGATCGCACCGATCGGCCTGCGCAACGCCGATGAGTTGTTCGCCCGCCTGCGCCAGCCTCGAGTGAAGGCCTTGCTCTGGGGGCATATCCATCAGCAATGGGATGAGCAGCGCGACGGCTTGCGCCTGCTGGCCACGCCGTCCACCTGCATCCAGTTCGCGCCGGGTAGCGAGGACTTCAAGGTCAGCGAAGAGCAGCCGGGGTATCGCTGGTTGCGCCTGCACGCCGACGGGCGGCTGGAGACGGGCGTGGAGCGGGCGCGGGATTTCGTCGTGACCCTGGATTTCGACAGCCCTGGCTACTGAACACCGCCGCACATTTGTAGGAGCGGGTGGCGCCCCATTTGAAGAATTTGTTGCGAAAATCCCGATGCTGCGCCAACGCCCGGCGAACGCGCTACACTGCGCGTCCTGCTCCCACACTGACGGGTGCATCGCAATCGCCACGGGGGCAGCATGTCGGGTTCTATCCTTTATATCCACGGTTTCAACAGCTCGCCGCTGTCGACCAAGGCGCGCCAGCTTGAGGCAGTGATGCAGCAGCTGGGCCTGGCCGAGCAACTGCGAGTGCCCGCGCTGCACCATCACCCGCGCCAGGCGATCGCTCAACTGCAAGCCGCTATCGCCGAGCTCGGCGCGCCCTTGCTGGTCGGCAGTTCGCTCGGCGGCTACTATGCCACCCATCTGGCCGAGCAGCATGGCCTCAAGGCCCTGCTGATCAACCCGGCGGTCGCCCCGCACCGGCTGTTCGACGGCTACCTGGGCACCCAGCGCAACCTGTACACCGATGAGGCCTGGGAACTGACCCTGGACCACGTGCAGGCGCTGGCCGAGCTGGAAGTGCCGGCGCCAACTGACGCCGAGCGCTATCAAGTGTGGTTGCAGACGGCCGATGAAACCCTGGACTATCGCCAGGCCGAGCGTTATTACCGGGCCTGCGCCTTGCGTATCGAAGCCGGCGGCGATCACAGCTTCCAGGGCTTCAGCCAGCGCCTGCCGGCCTTGCTGGCCTTCGCCGGTATTGCTCGCGGGCAGTACGCGGCGCTCGATTTTTCTGTATTTTGATTTTTTCGCATTCACCAGACTGACGACGAGAACCCATGGCCAATCCCAGCGCTAGCGCCTATAACGCAGACGCCATCGAAGTCCTCTCCGGCCTCGACCCGGTTCGCAAGCGGCCGGGCATGTACACCGACACCAGCCGGCCGAACCACTTGGCCCAGGAAGTCATCGACAACAGTGTCGACGAAGCCCTGGCCGGGCACGCCCGCTCGATCCAGGTGATCCTGCACGCCGACCACTCGCTGGAAGTCAGCGACGACGGTCGCGGCATGCCGGTGGACATTCACCCCGAAGAGGGCGTCTCTGGCGTCGAATTGATTCTCACCAAACTGCACGCCGGCGGTAAGTTCTCCAACAAGAACTACCAGTTCTCCGGCGGCCTGCACGGTGTCGGTATTTCGGTGGTCAACGCCTTGTCGACCGAGGTCCGCGTGCGGGTCAAGCGCGACGGCAACGAGTACCAGATGACCTTCGCCGATGGCTTCAAGGCCACGGAACTGCAAGTGGTTGGCAGCGTCGGCAAACGTAACACCGGCACCAGCGTCTATTTCAGCCCTGACCCCAAGTACTTCGACTCGCCGAAGTTCTCCATCAGCCGCCTCAAGCATGTGCTCAAGGCCAAGGCCGTGCTTTGCCCGGGCCTGTCGATCAGCTTCGAGGACAAGGCCAGCGGCGAGAAAGTCGAATGGCACTATGAAGACGGCCTGCGCTCCTACCTGGTCGATTCGGTCAGCGAGTTCCAGCGCCTGCCCGACGAGCCGTTCTGCGGCAGCCTGGCCGGCAACAAGGAAGCCGTCGACTGGGCCTTGCTGTGGCTGCCAGAAGGCGGCGACAGCGTTCAGGAAAGCTACGTCAACCTGATCCCCACTGCCCAGGGCGGTACTCACGTCAACGGCCTGCGCCAAGGCCTGCTCGATGCCATGCGTGAGTTCTGCGAATTTCGCAACCTGCTGCCGCGTGGGGTCAAGCTGGCTCCAGAAGATGTCTGGGAACGCATCAGCTTCGTGCTGTCGATGAAGATGCAGGAGGCGCAGTTCTCCGGCCAGACCAAAGAACGCCTGTCCTCGCGCGAGGCGGCTGCGTTCGTCTCCGGCGTGGTCAAGGACGCCTTCAGCCTGTGGCTCAATGCCCACCCAGAGCTGGGCATGCAATTGGCCGAACTGGCCATCAGCAACGCCGGCCGGCGCCTCAAGGCGAGCAAGAAGGTCGAGCGCAAGCGCATCACTCAAGGCCCGGCCCTGCCCGGCAAGCTGGCCGACTGCGCCGGGCAAGACCCGATGCGCTCCGAACTGTTCCTGGTCGAGGGTGACTCGGCCGGTGGCTCGGCCAAGCAGGCGCGGGATAAAGAGTTCCAGGCGATCCTGCCGCTGCGCGGCAAGATCCTCAACACCTGGGAAGTCGATGGCGGTGAAGTCCTGGCCAGCCAGGAAGTGCATAACATTGCCGTGGCCATTGGCGTCGATCCAGGTGCCACCGACCTGACCCAGCTGCGCTACGGCAAGATCTGCATTCTTGCCGACGCCGACTCCGACGGCCTGCACATCGCGACCCTGCTGTGCGCGCTGTTCGTCCAGCACTTCCGCCCGCTGGTCGAGGCCGGGCATGTCTACGTCGCGATGCCGCCGCTGTACCGCATCGACCTGGGCAAAGAGATCTACTACGCCCTCGACGAACCTGAGCGTGACGGCATCCTCGACCGCCTGGTGGCCGAGAAGAAGCGCGGCAAGCCACAGGTCACCCGCTTCAAAGGCCTGGGTGAGATGAACCCGCCGCAGCTGCGCGAGACCACCATGGACCCGAACACCCGCCGCCTGGTCCAGTTGACCCTGGATGACGTCGAAGCCACGTGCGAGCTGATGGACAAGCTACTGGCGAAAAAACGTGCAGGTGATCGCAAGAGCTGGCTGGAAACCAAAGGTAACCTGGCTGAGGTCATGGTTTGATCCGTCTGCTCCTGACAGCGGTGCTGGCGCTGGTTGCGCTTCCAAGCTTCGCGGGCAACTGGCCAGAGCTGAAATTGACTGCCGAGCATCCGATCGACGGCATGCGCGGCGGCAACTTGTCTGGCCTGGCCTGGTGCCGCGGCGCGCTGTGGGGCGTCTCGGATCGCGACGACGACCGCATTTATCGCATGGACCGGCACAACGGCGTCTGGCGTGCCCAGGCGCTGACCTTCACGCCGCCGCCAGTGCCGGAAAGTGGCTTGCCCTGGGGCTTGAAATCGCGCAACTGGGCGGTTTCCTACATTCGTGGCGGCGAGCTCGATTACGAGGGCATCACCTGCGATCAGGCGGGCAACTTCTATCTGGTCAGCGAAGCCCACGCGGCGGTGCTGCAAGTGCCGGTCGAGGGCGAACCTGACTGGTTGAAGATCGACCCGGCCATGGTCCGCCAGGCGCGGGCCAGCGGCATGCTGCTGCACTTCAATGCGCTGTTCGAGGGCCTGGCGATCAATCCGGCGGGCGACCGACTGTGGCTGGCTGCCGAGCGCGAGCGGCGTGGTCTGGTGGCGATCCAACGCCAGCAGTCGGTGTGGACCTGCGGGCGCAGTTGCGTGCTGCTCAGCGAGGCCGGGGTTGAAATGCAGCCGCCGCAGATGCCCAATCCCCGGGCGCTGTCACGTGACTTCGCCGATCTCGCCTGGTACGACGGCAAGCTGTTTACCCTGGAGCGTAACGCCTTCCGCGTCTGTCGCCGGGATGCCGATACGGGCAAGGTCGAGCGTTGTTGGTCGTTCGCGGTCGAGGCGCTGGAAGATTCGCGCCGCTACGATCAACCGTTCGGTCTCGCCGAAGCCCTGGTGATCGATGCCAAGGGCGCCTGGATCGGCTTGGACAACAACAACGGCGACCGCGCCGATGGTGAAACTCGCCCGATCGTCTGGCGCTTCGCGGCGCCTGAAGGCGGCTGGAGCGCCAAGCCATGAGCCAGCCGGCCGGCAAGCGCGCAGGCAAGGTGCTGATGGTGGTCGCCTGGGCGGCGGCCATGTTCCTGGCAACGCGCTTTTTCGGCCAGTGGGAAGACCACCAGCAAAACCCCAATGCCCAGCCGCAGTCCGAGCACGGCGAAGGTTTTATCGAAGTACGGCTGTTGAGCAACGGCCAGGGCCATTTCGTCGCCGATGGCGCGATCAACGGCAAGGGTGTGCGGTTCATGCTCGATACCGGCGCCACCGATGTGGCGATTCCCGAGTCGTTGGCCAAGGACTTGCAACTACAGCGCGGCGCGCCAGTGATCCTCAGTACCGCCAACGGCCGCACCGAAGGCTATCGGACCCGGCTGGACAGCCTGCAACTGGGCGATATCCGCCTGCAGGGCGTGCGCGCCCTGGTGGTCCCAGGCCTGGACGGCGAGACCGTGCTGCTGGGCATGAGCGCCCTCAAACAACTTGAATTTACCCAGCGCGGCGGCAGCATGCTGTTGCGCCAGAACCTGAAATGACGAGGCCCGCATGAGCGACTCACTGGAACTCAGTCTCGACGGCGTCGAACGCCGCTCCCTGGCTGACTTCACCGAACAGGCCTACCTCAACTACTCCATGTACGTGATCATGGACCGCGCCCTGCCGCACATCGGCGACGGCCTCAAGCCGGTCCAGCGGCGCATCGTCTATGCCATGAGCGAGTTGGGGCTGGATGCCGATTCCAAGCACAAGAAATCGGCGCGTACCGTCGGTGACGTGCTCGGTAAGTTCCACCCACACGGCGACTCGGCCTGCTATGAAGCCATGGTGCTGATGGCCCAGCCGTTCAGCTACCGCTATACCCTGGTCGATGGCCAGGGCAACTGGGGTGCGCCGGACGATCCGAAGTCGTTCGCAGCAATGCGTTACACCGAGGCACGGCTGTCACGTTATTCCGAAGTACTGCTCAGTGAAGTAGGCCAAGGCACCGTCGATTGGGTGCCGAACTTCGACGGCACCTTGCAGGAGCCGTCCGTGCTGCCTGCGCGCCTGCCGAACATTCTGCTCAACGGCACCACCGGCATCGCCGTGGGCATGGCCACCGACGTGCCGCCGCACAACCTGCGCGAAGTGGCCAGCGCCTGCGTACGTTTGCTCGATGAGCCCAAGGCCACTGTCGAGCAGCTGTGCGAGCACATCCAGGGTCCGGACTATCCGACTGAAGCCGAGATCATCACGCCGCGCGCCGATCTTCTCAAGATCTACGAGAGCGGCCGTGGTTCGATCCGCATGCGCGCCGTCTACCGCGTCGAGGATGGCGACATCGTCGTTACCGCGCTGCCGCACCAGGTCTCCGGGGCCAAGGTGCTGGAGCAGATCGCCGCGCAGATGCAGGCCAAGAAGCTGCCGATGGTCGCTGACCTGCGTGACGAGTCGGACCACGAGAACCCGTGCCGTATCGTCATCATCCCGCGTTCCAATCGGGTGGATGCCGACGAGCTGATGCAGCATCTGTTCGCCACCACAGACCTTGAGAGCAGCTACCGGGTCAACGTCAATATCATTGGCCTGGACGGCCGCCCGCAGTTGAAGAACCTGCGTGTGCTGCTGCAAGAATGGCTGCAGTTCCGTATTGGCACCGTGCGTCGCCGGCTGCAGCACCGCTTGGACAAGGTCGAGAAACGTCTGCACCTGTTGGACGGTTTGCTCACAGCGTTCCTCAACCTCGATGAAGTGATCCACATCATCCGCACCGAGGAGCACCCCAAGCAGTCGCTGATTGCCCGCTTCGACCTGACCGAAATCCAGGCCGACTACATCCTCGAGACTCGCCTGCGTCAGTTGGCACGTCTGGAAGAGATGAAGATCCGTGGCGAGCAGGACGAACTGCTCAAGGAGCAAGCCAAGTTGCAGGCCCTGCTGGGCAGCGACGCCAAACTGCGCAAACTGGTGCGCAGCGAGCTGATCAAGGACGCCGAAACCTATGGCGACGAGCGCCGTTCGCCGATTGTCGAGCGCGCCGAAGCCAAGGCGCTTTCGGAAAACGAGCTGATGCCGACCGAGCCGGTCACTGTGGTGCTGTCGGAAAAAGGCTGGGTGCGTTGCGCCAAGGGCCACGATATCGACGCCACCGGTCTCTCTTACAAGGCCGGCGATGGCTTCAAGGCCGCTGCCGCTGGGCGTTCCAACCAGTTTGCCGTGCTCATCGACTCGACCGGGCGCAGCTACTCGGTGGCGGCCCATACCCTGCCATCGGCACGGGGGCAGGGCGAGCCGCTGACTGGCCGGCTGACGCCACCGCCTGGGGCCACGTTCGAATGCGTATTGCTGCCCGAGGATGATGCACTGTACGTGGTCGCCTCCGACGCCGGTTACGGCTTCGTGGTCAAGGGCGAGGATTTGCAGGCCAAGAACAAGGCCGGCAAGGGCCTGCTCAGCCTACCCAATGGCGCCAAGGTGATGACCCCACGTCCGGTGGCTAACCGCGAGCAGGACTGGCTGGCAGCGGTGACCACCGAAGGCCGGCTGTTGGTGTTCAAGGTCGCCGACCTACCGCAACTGGGCAAGGGCAAGGGCAACAAGATCATTGGTGTGCCAGGCGATCGGGTGGCCAGTCGGGAAGAATACGTTACCGATCTGGCCGTGATCGCCGAGGGCTCGACCCTTGTATTGCAGGCTGGCAAGCGTACCCTGTCTCTGAAACCTGACGATCTGGAGCACTATAAAGGTGAGCGCGGTCGACGCGGCAGCAAGCTGCCACGCGGCTTCCAGCGGGTCGACGGGTTGCTGGTAGAAGCTTCGAGCTAGCCGTGCCAATTGTCTGAAATGGCAATTTCGGCGTTGTTACCGGCGGAAACACTGGAGTCGGACGGCTATTTCGCGGATGATAGTGCCCCTGTGGCGCCGGCGTGGCCGTGCGCCCAGAAGAATCTACATGTGTATCACTGCGGTGTGCCGAGGGCGGCCGCTTGGATGGGATGATGAAAGTTCTGCGCCTTCCATTTGCGCTGTTGATGACTGGCCTGTTGGGCCTGAGCGGGTGCAGCATGCACCAGCCGGTTGCCCTGTATCAGCTCGACAGCGGTGATCCTGGCCAGCCTTCGCAAAGCGCGGGCATGGCTGTGGTGCTCGGCCCGGTATCGGTTGCCGACTACCTGCAACGTGAAACCTTCTTGCAGCGTCAAGCTGATGGCAGCCTGACTTCTGCGACGGACGGTCGTTGGGCGGGCAGCCTTTCGTCGGATATCGACCAGCTGCTGGTGCGTCAGTTGGCCTGGCGTCTGGATAGCCAACGAGTCGTGCTGGCACCGGCGAGCACGGGCTTTGCGCCTGACGTGCAGGTATTGCTGTCGATTACCCGGCTTGATTCAGGCAAGAACCAGCCGGCGATCCTCGATGCCCAGTGGCGTCTGCTCGATCGCCGCGGCAACGTGCGTGACAACCGCATCGTCCACCTTGAGCAGCAGCATGAGGGCACGGAGTCTTCCCAGGTGCAGGCCCAGGGCCAGTTGCTGCAGAAGCTCGCCGAACAGCTGAGCAGCGCCGTCAAGCCGTTGGCCAACCAGCCGGCGATTGCTGAAGAGGCGCCGAGGAAGCCTGCCGCACCGGTTCAAGTGAAGAAAGAGCGGGAGAAGTCGAAGATTCCAATGGCTTCGCCAATTCGCACCGATATGGAAGTCTATCGGTTCTGATCTTCCAGCCACAAAAAAGCCCGCAGAGATGCGGGCTTTTTTGTGGCCGGCCGATTGGGATGTTTAGCTGGCCTCAGGCGCGCCGCTCGTGCATCCGCGCCAACTGCCGCTCCAGCATCGACGGATATGGCTCCATCAGGCGCTCCACGCAGCAAGCCCCTTCAGGGCTGGCAATCGGGCGGATACGCGCGCGCTGACGAACCAGGGCGTCATCACTGATCTGGCGCTCTACCAGCAGCAGGTTGCGGCTGTGCTGCGACAGCGCCAAGGCGTCCTGGGCTTTCTCCGCCATCAGCAAATCGACCTGCTCCAGGCCTTGCAGGTCATCGGCCAACACCAGGCCCAATTGCAGCTGCAGGGTAATCCCGCTGTCCGCCACTTCAATTTGCAGGGCATGGCCCAGGGCGCGCAGCAGCTCGCCGCAGCAGATAGCGTTGGTCAGGTAGTCCTCGCCGCTGTCGCGGCTGTGGAACAGCAGCAAGGTGCTGCCATCGTTGAGGGTGTGGGTTTCGCCCTCATACAGCGATGCCGCCTGTTCCAGGCAGTCGGTGTAGCGTTCCAGCAGCTCGGTCAGGCGGGTGCGTGGCAGGCGCCGCAGTTGCTCCTGCGAGCCCAGCTGCACGGCGAGCACGGCGGTGTATTGCGGCTCGTCAGACTCGACCGGCGCAGGTTTGGCGCGCGGCTCTTCGATGTCGATCAGGCCCGCAAAGGCTTCATCGTCTTCGTCGTCATCATGCGCTGCCACTTTTGCCCGTGGCGCAGCTTTGGCGACGACAGGGGTATCGTGCAAATCGTCGAACGCTTCGTCGTCGTCTTCCTCTTCCTCCTCCGGTTCTGGTGGAGGAGGAGGGGCAAGGCGGGCATGCAATTGACGGGCGATATCGCCGATTTCGTCCTGGCGATCGATCGCCGGGGTATAGGGGTGCGGATCACGTAGCCAGACCCGCAGTTGCAACAGCGGAGTGGAGATGAAGCGGCCCAGGCGCAGGCTCAAGGTCAGCGCCAGCGCCAGCAGGATTGCCGCCAGAATGCCCATGCTTTGCAGGCTGATCAGCATGGGCTGCTGGAATTGGCTCATGTCCAGGCTGATGCGCAGTTGCCCGGCAGTGACATCCTGGAAGGTGATCTTGGTCTGATAGAGGCCTTCGGCCTCACCCAGCAGGCTGTTTTTCGGCCGTTGGCCGGCCTCGGCGAGGATGCGGTTGTCGACGCTGTAGATCGCCGCGTGGGCCACCAGTGGGTTCTTCACCAGGTTGCCCAGCAGCACGTTGAGGCTGAGGATGTCGTTGGACACCAGCAGCTCGGTAGCCGAGGTAGCGGTCTGGATGGTCAGGCTCTGGCCGAGCGCATCGGCCTGCTCGTGCATGGCCTGCTTGAACTGCAGGCCCATCACGCAGGCATAGATCACCAGCGCCAGCGCCACCAGGAAAATGTTGGTGCTGGCGATACGCAGTGCCAGGGGAACGCGACGCTGGCGCAGGGCACGGAAGATCATCAGGAAGAAGTTATCGGGTTTAACTGGCGTGGGCCGGTTCACAGAGCGCGGCTCTTTATGGCGAGAAAGTGCTGCGCAGTATAGCGAGCCGGGATTTGTCGGCAAAGTATCAGCGGCGCCCGATAGTCATGGAAAATCGGTAGAATGCGCATTTTTCATCGAAGTCGGAGCCAGGTTGTGCGCGAAATCGTCCTGATCAACATCACCGGTGAGGACCGTCCCGGTCTCACTGCCGCCATCACCGGCGTCCTGCTCCAGGGCGGTGTGAACATCCTCGACATCGGCCTGGCGGTCATGCACGGCACCTTGTCGTTCGGCATTCTGGTCGACATTCCTGACAACGAAGTGGCCACTCAGCTGCTGCAGAGCGTG
This sequence comes from Pseudomonas urmiensis, assembly GCF_014268815.2. Classification (NCBI taxonomy): domain Bacteria; kingdom Pseudomonadati; phylum Pseudomonadota; class Gammaproteobacteria; order Pseudomonadales; family Pseudomonadaceae; genus Pseudomonas; species Pseudomonas urmiensis. Next base: position 160,452 of record NZ_JABWRE020000002.1, on the reverse strand, counting down.
CAAGCCAAGGCCCACGAGCTCAACCTGCAAGCGCGTTACACGCCGATTTCCGAGGCCGATTACCAGCATTGGGCCGACAGCCAGGGCGAGGCCCGGCAGATTGTCACCCTGCTCAGCCGCAAGGTCACCCCCGAGCAACTGCAGCGGGTCAGTGCGGTGATCAGCCAGTATGGCCTGACCATCGAGCGGATCGAGCGCCTGTCCGCCCGGGTGGTGCTGGATGCGCCAACAGAGAAGGGCAAGGCTTGCCTGGAAATTTCCGTACGCGGTGAGCCGAGCGATGCCCAGGCCCTGCGTGCTGAGTTCTTCGCCCTGTCGCAAGAGCTGGCGGTGGATATCGCCTTCCAGAAGGACGACCTGTTCCGTCGCAACCGTCGCCTGGCAGTGTTCGACATGGACTCGACCCTGATCGAGGCCGAAGTGATCGACGAGTTGGCCAAGGCTGCCGGCGTCGGCGAGCAAGTGGCCGCGATCACCGAGCGGGCGATGCGCGGCGAGTTGGATTTCCGCGCCAGCTTCAAAGAGCGGATGGCGCTGCTCAAGGGCCTCGACGTGGGCGTGCTGGATGAGATCGGCGCCTCGCTGCGGCTGACTGAAGGTGCTGAGAACCTGTTCGCCGAGCTCAAGCGTCTGGGCTATAAGACAGCGATTCTGTCGGGCGGCTTCACCTATTTTGCCAAGCAAGTGCAGGCGCGCCTGGGTATCGACTATGTGTTTGCCAACGAGCTGGAAGTGGTCGATGGCAAGGTGACTGGCGTGGCCATCGAGCCGATCGTCGACGCGCAGCGCAAGGCTGATCTGCTGCAGGAGCTGGCGAGCAAGGAAGGCCTGCAACTGGCACAGACTATTGCCGTGGGCGACGGCGCCAATGATTTGCCGATGCTGTCGCTGGCGGGGCTGGGGGTTGCCTTCCGCGCCAAGCCGCTGGTGCGTCAGTCGGCCAAACAGGCGATTTCTACCCTCGGCTTGGATGGCGTGCTGTATCTGCTTGGCTTGCGCGATCGCGACGCTCGCGGCTGATCCGATACTGTAATGGGGCCGCTTTGCGGCCCTAAAAATGAAAAAGGCCCCGCATGACTGATGTCATGCGGGGCCTTTTCTTTGCGCTACGGTCAGGCTTGGCTAGGCACAGCCAATTGCTGGCCCATGCGCACTGCCGACCCAGCACCCAAGCTCTCGGCCCACTTCACCTGCTCTGGCCCGAACAGCACGATCGCCGTCGAACCCAGCTTGAAGCGGCCCAATTCAGCACCTTTCTCCAAATGAATCGGTGCCCGGCTGGCTTCGTCATAACGGAAGGTCTTCAGCTCACGCTTCGGTGGCGTGACCAGGCCCGCCCAGACGGTTTCGATCGAGGCCACGATCATCGCCCCTACCAGCACAACGGCCATTGGCCCGCGCTCGGTGTCGAACAGGCAGACCACACGCTCATTACGAGCGAACAACTCTGGAACGTTTTCCGCGGTGGTCTGGTTGACCGAGAACAGGCGACCCGGCACATAGACCATCTCGCGCAAGGTACCGGCCAGCGGCATGTGCACGCGGTGGTAGTCTTTGGGCGACAGGTAGATGGTGGCGAACTCACCGCCCATGAACGGCGCGGCCAGGGCCGGGTCACCGCCCAGCAGCTCCAGCGCGCTGTAGCCGTGGCCCTTGGCCTGGAAGATGCGGCCATGCTCAATCGGGCCGAGCTGGCTCACTGCACCGTCTGCCGGACACAGGATGGCGCCTGGCGTTTCATCCAACGGGCGGGCACCGGGCTTGAGGGCGCGGGTGAAGAAGGCGTTGAAGTGCTCGTAGGCGCTCAGGTCTTCGACCAGCGCTTCGGACATGTCGACCTGATAGCGCTTGGCGAACCAGGCGGTGAAGGCATTCTTGAACCAGCGCGCACGGCACTCGGCAATGCAACCGGCCAGCCGCGACAGCAAATGGTGCGGCAGCAGGTACTGGCTGATGATGAACAAGCGGGATTTCATTGAATTTCCTTAAACGTCTACAGGCGTGTCCGGATGGTTACCCCATTCGCCCCAGGAGCCGGCGTAGGCCTTGACCCGTGGGTAGCCGAGGGATTTAGCCACCAGGTAGGTAAAACCGGAGCGGTGATGGGTCTGGCAGTGGGTGATCACTTCCTTGTCCGGGGTGATGCCCAGGTTCTGGAGGATCTCGGCCATGTCCTTGCGAATGCGCAGATGGTCATTCATGTCCATGCCGGCGGTCCACTCGAAGTTGACCGCGCCAGGGATATGTCCGCCTTTGGCCGCCAAGACCTTCTCGCCGCGGTATTCGCTGGGCGCGCGGGCGTCCCAGATGGCCAGGTCGGCAGCGCCCAGGCGGCTTTGCAGGTATTCGCGGGTGGCGGTGGGTTCGGCATGCAAGGTCAGGCTCAGCGGGCCGCCAGCGCTGGCCGGCACGTCGGTGGACAACTTGTCAGCCGGCCATGCCTGGATACCACCATTGAGGTAGTGATACTTGCTATGGCCAATGACATCCAGCAGCCAGATGAAGCGCCCAGCCCAGCCGCCGCCCTCGTCGTCGTACACCACGTAAACGGCGTCATCGCGGTGGCCGAGTTCGCCGAACAGTTTTTCCAGGTCGGCACGTGCCGGCAGCAGGCCGGGGGCCGGCGGCTGGCCAAGCTGAGTGCGCTTGGGGTCGACGAAGCGAGCGCCGGGAATGTGCCCGCTGCCATAACGGTTGGCACTGGTCAGATCGACCAGGATCAGCTGTGGCGAATCCAGGCGCGACAGCAAGTCAGCCGGTTCGATCACCAGCGGCAAGCCGGAAAAGTCAGTCATCCACAGTCTCCAGGGTGGAACGTGAGGGGGCGATTGTAGCGTAAGGCTTAACGATTGGGCTTGCTGAAGGTGGCCAGGGCACGCTCTACGCACTGCGCGGTTTTGCCAAAGGCTTGCACACCGACATCAGCCAGCGGCTTACCGCCCTGGTCGGCAATCATCAGCATCAGTACCTGGCCATCGACGGCCAGCGAGCGCAGCAGTAGGTGCTCGCTGCGGAACAACGCGCGTAGTGCTGCGGGCAGCAGGGCAGAAAACTGCGCATGGTTGTCCGGGGTCAGGCGCAGCTGTCCGGCCTGACTGGTCAAGCGCTGTAACAGTTTGTTTTGGGCTACTGGCAAGTTCAGGGCTGCGGCTTCACTGGGCAAACCAGCCGCTTGTTGCACGAGCAAAGCGTCATTGGGCTTATCGTGCATCAGTAGCATGATCCGCTGCATGCCGCAGGCCAACAGCGCTTCGCAGGCCTGGCTAGCCAGGTGCACGGCGTTGCTGAAAGGGCTTGGCTGGGCCAACAGTTCACTGCACAGCTTACGCCAGCGGACCAGGTCTTCACTGGGCGGCGGCGGCGGGGTGAGCATGTCGGGGTGCGGCCGGCGTTGCTGCCACGGCCAGATCAGCGCTTCGGCTGGGTGGAACAGGGCGTGGCGCGCATGGTGGCGGGCGCTGGCCGCCGCTTGTTGGTGGACCTGCTGCTGCACGTCATCGAGGCTGGTTTGCAAATACAGCGCAGTCAGCAATTGCCAGCGCAGCAGGTGCGGGTTGTCCCAGCCAACCTGGGCGGCCAGGGCCAGGCCGTTGGCCAGTAGCACGGTGTTGGCCGGCTGGTTGAACCAGCGGCGCAGGCCGGGCTCTTCATCCAGCCGGTGTTGCTGGGTGAGGCTGTCGGGTTCGCGGGCGATGTTCAGTACTTGGGCGAGCAACTCGCGTTCGCTGGTCAGCAAGCGATAGCCCTGGGTCACCCACTCGGGCAGGCGCCAGTGACTGGCAACGGCTTGGCACAACTCCATGATGCGGACCCCGAACAGCTCCTGTTCGACTTCGGTGGCATCTTCACCCTTGTGGATCACCCGCAGCTCCCAGGCGTCCAGCAGCTTGGGGTGGCTCAGGGCCAATGGCCACAGCGGCGACAGGAACAACAGGCTACCCCAGTGGATTTCCTGCCACAGTCGAGCCAGGCGGCTGGCGAACAGGCCGCTGGCCTGCTGCGAGGCGTGTTGGCTGATCAGTAGAAATTGGCGCAGCACTGGTGGGATGTCGTCGCCCGGCAGCGCGGGCAGGCGCGTCAGCAACTGGGCGGTACGCTCCAGGCCCAGGCGGTTGACGGCCACCTCAAGGCTTTCGGCGGGCTCGGCCTGGCTGGCATTGGCTGGATGATTGGCCTCACGCATCACGCAAAGCACCAGGGCCGGGCTGTCCTGCATCAGTTCGGCGATTTCGCGCAGGGACCTACGGCTGTCATTGATTGCGGCTAAAACACGGTCGTGGCTTTCTTTCGGCACCGGCAGGCGGACGCTGTCGAGCAGCTTTATCCAGCCATCGAGGGTGCGCGGAATCTGACCTGGTACCTTGGCTTCAATTGGCATTTTGACATCAGTCCAAACTGGCTTTTCGCTTTGAGTGGCTATAGTCTGGCGCAGTTCTGCCGATAAGTAGAAGAAGAGTTTTAAAGCTCCCGTCCCCGACCCTGACCACGACAGCAAGTGCTTTGAACCTATGGCTAAAATTATCGGCATCATCGTCGTATTCGCGAGCGTGCTCGGCGGCTACGTACTCTCCCACGGCAAGATCGCGGCGCTGATCCAGCCGTTCGAAGTGCTGATCATCGGCGGTGCGGCCTTTGGCGCGTTCCTGCAGGCCAACCCTGGTTACATGACCATGCATGTGATCAAGAAGTCGATGAAGATGTTCGGCTCGCGCTTCTCCCACACCTTCTATCTGGAGGTGCTTGGCCTGGTTTACGAGATCCTCAACAAGAGCCGTCGTGAAGGCATGATGGCAATCGAGAGCGATATCGAAGACGCTGCGGCCAGCCCGATCTTCGCTAAATACCCTGCAGTGCTGGGTGATGAGCGCATGACCGCGTTCATCTGCGATTACCTGCGCATCATGTCCACCGGCAACATGGCCCCGCACGAGCTCGAAGGCTTGTTCGACATGGAGCTGCTGAGCATGAAGGAAGAACTCGATCACCCCTCCCATGCGGTGACCGGCATCGCCGACGGCATGCCTGGTTTCGGTATCGTCGCCGCGGTACTGGGTATCGTCGTGACCATGGCCTCGCTGGGTGAAGGCGACCAGGCCTCGATCGGCCTGCACGTGGGTGCGGCACTGGTCGGTACCTTCTTCGGTATTCTGGCTGCCTACGGCTTCTTCGGCCCCCTGGCCACCTGCCTGGCGCACGACGCCAAGGAAGAGGTCAACCTGTACGAGGCGATCAAGGCTTCGCTGGTTGCTTCGGCCTCTGGCATGCCGCCATCGCTGGCCGTCGAATTCGGGCGCAAGGTGCTCTATCCCAAGCACCGTCCGAGCTTCGCCGAGCTGGAACAAGCGGTTCGCGGTCGCTGAGTCATGGAAAACAATCAGCCGATAATCATCAAGCGCGTCAAGCGCTTTGGTGGCGGGCACCACGGCGGCGCCTGGAAGATCGCCTTCGCCGACTTCGCCACGGCGATGATGGCGTTCTTCCTGGTGCTGTGGTTGCTGTCGACCGCCACACCTGAGCAGAAGATCGCCATTGCCGGCTACTTCAAGGATCCGATTGGCTTCTCTGAAAGCGGCACGCCCTACGTCATCGACCTGGGCGGCTCGCCGCAGCTGGCGCCAGAAAAGACCATCAACCCAGAAGAAAAGTCCGAGCCGACCCCTGACACCAGCATTCAGTTGGACAAGGACCAGGTCGAGACCATGGCCGAGCAGGTCGAGAAGGAGCGTTTGAACCTGCTCCTGCAAGAGTTGCAGAACAAGGTCGAGGAAAACCCGCAGCTGCAGAAGTTCAAGGACCAGATCCTGTTCGAGATCACCCAGGACGGCCTGCGCATCCAGATCATGGATGCCGAGAACCGGCCGATGTTCGATATCGGCAGCGCACGCTTGCAGCCGTACTTCGAAGACATCCTGCTGGCCATGGCCGACACCATCAAGGCGGTGCCGAACAAGATCAGCGTCAGCGGCCACACCGATGCCAAACCGTATGCCGGCGCTGGGGAGTTCGGTAACTGGGAGCTGTCGGCCAACCGTGCCAACGCTGCGCGGCGGGCACTGGTGGCGGGTGGTTATCCGGATGATCAGGTGGCGCGCGTGGTCGGTTATGCCTCGTCGTCGCTGTTCGATCGCAAGGATCCGTTCAACCCGGTCAACCGGCGCATCGATATCATCGTCTTGACCAAGAAGGCCCAGCGTAACATCGAAGGCGAGCAGGGTACGCCTGAGGCACCACCGGCAGCGCCAGCCGCCCCTGGCGCTGCGGCGCCAGCAGCGCCTGGAGCAGCCGCCGAGCTGATGCAGCCTCGCGAGTTGCGCCAGAAGCTGAACATCTTCGAAGATGGCACATTGAAGATGGATGAGCCCAAGGAATAAGGGCAAGTGGGGCGCTAAGCGCCCCACTTCATTCAAAAGCCCCGCCGAATCTTGGCCTTGAGATCGGCATGAAAGAAATCCGCATTACTCCGGTCGACACTGTGCAAACGCACCGGTGGCAGCGACATCGCCCGCTCAAAGGTCCGTTCATCATGGTAGGCGCGCACAAACAGCTCGATGTGCTCACGGCTGCGCATAACCGGCCACTTACCTAGATGTTCTGGCAATGACTGCGCGCCACTCTGGTACAGGCTGACCCGCCGACTGGCCATGACCGCTGCGCCCATCAACCATGCCGTCCACCATTGCTGCGCGCCCTCGCTGGAGAGCACGCCAATCAGATGGGTGGCATCACTGAGTTGCTGGCAAAGGCCGCCGCAAAGGTCTTCGGTGGTTTGCCCGATACTGTCGAATTGCACCAGTTGAGTTGGAACATCCTCAAGCAGCAAGCGCTCATTGAGAATGAAGGCGTCGAGCCGTTCATTGTGGCGGTAGCAGATGACGACGGGCATCAGCTAGGCCCTCCTTGATGGAGGGCGGGGCGCTTTGCGAATGTTGCGGGTGTGGAGGTCATAGTCGGCTCTTCCCTGATGAGGCTTGAGCCATGACCATCAAGGAAAGACCGGGGCGGAACAATAGCTGACGATTAAACGAGAGCCGTCCTACTTGCGTCGGTAGTTTTTCCTACGGAAATCTAGTAGGTATCTTCACTCAAGCTGGCGATGATCGAGCGATAGCTGTGCATCCGCTGCGGCTTGATCCGCCCTTCGTCCAACGCCTTGAGCAGTGCGCAGCCAGGCTCGCGGTCGTGTTTGCAGTCGCGGAAGCGGCAGTTGCCGAGCAGGTCGCTGAATTCGATGAAGCCTGCTTCGACATCATCGCGGCTGACGTGCACTAGGCCGAACTCACGGATGCCCGGTGAGTCGATCAGGTCGCCGCCATTGGGAAAGTGATAGAGGCGGGCGGTGGTGGTGGTGTGCGTGCCTTGTCCGGACCACTCGGAAAGATCGCCCACGCGGGTTTGGGCGGCGGGCAACAGGCTGTTGACCAGCGAGGACTTACCCACGCCAGACTGGCCGACGAACACACTGGTGTGGCCATCGAGCAGCTCTTGCAGGCGCTGCATGCCATCGCCTTGATGCGCGGAAACTTCTAGCAGTGGATAACCCAGGTCGCGATAGACCTCAAGCAGGGCGTTCAGCCCTGGGCCGTTTTCCTCGTTGACCAGGTCGGCCTTGTTCAGCAGCAGCAAGGGGCGGATGCCGGCATGCTCGGCGGCTACCAAGTAGCGGTCGATCAGGTTGGCGTGGGGCTCGGGGGCCGGGGCGAAGACGATTACGATCAGGTCGACGTTGGCCGCCACCGGCTTGAGCTGGCCGTGGTTGTTTGGCCGACACAGCTCGGTGCTGCGCGGCAACTGCGCGACGATGACGCCAATTCCTTGGTTGCCCGCGCGCCAAACCACTCGGTCACCGGTGACCAGTGCCGGCAGGTTGGCCCGCAGGTGGCAGCGGAAGATCTGCCCGGCGACTTCGCCGTCCTGCGCCTCGACCTCGACCTGTACGCCAAAGTGGGCGATTACCAGGCCAAATTGCTCGGGCCCCAGGTCGCCACCCTCCAGTTCCTGCAAGGCATGTTGCTCGCGTTTGGCTGCGCGTGCGGCGCGCTCGCCCTGGATTTTTTCGATGCGCCAGTTCTGGCGGCGATTGAGCTGGCGTTTGGCCATGAAGGTTCCGTGTTGGCGGGGCAGAAAGAAAACGGCTGGCAGTTTAGCACGCTCCACCTGTGTGCCATCCGGTTACCTTTTTGCTCGCGACTGCATCGACATTGGCCGCTAGGGTAAGATGATGGCCTATTCGAGGAGCGCCTTCATGGACAACACACAGAACCTGATCTGGATCGATCTGGAAATGACCGGTCTGGATCCGGACAACGACGTCATCATCGAGATGGCCACCATCGTCACCGACAGCAACCTCAATACCTTGGCCGAAGGCCCGGTGATCGCCATCCACCACAGCGATGAAGTGCTGGCGCGCATGGATGAGTGGAACACCCGCACCCACGGCGCCTCCGGTCTGACCCAGCGCGTGCGCGAAAGCCGCATCAGCATGGCCGAGGCCGAGGCTGTAACCGTCAAGTTCCTCGAACAATGGGTGCCTAAGGGCAAGTCGCCGATCTGTGGCAACAGCATCTGCCAGGACCGGCGCTTCCTGTATCGCCACATGAAAACCCTGGAAAGCTATTTCCACTACCGCAACCTCGACGTCTCCACACTCAAGGAGCTCGCCGCGCGCTGGGCGCCGGATGTGCGTGACAGCTTCAAGAAGGGCAGCACGCACCTGGCCCTGGACGATATTCGCGAGTCGATCGCCGAGCTGCGTCACTACCGCGAGCACTTCATCAAGGTCTGAGCATCGCGTGCGCCGATCAGACTCGGCGCGCCCTCTTTTGGTGCTCCGAACAACTGGGTAGACTGCGCGCCTTTCCTGCACGGACAGCCACCATGTTGTTGATGCTCTACCTCATCGCCATTACCGCCGAAGCCATGACCGGTGCCTTGTCTGCCGGTCGTCGCGGGATGGACTGGTTTGGAGTGGTGCTAATCGCGTGCGTGACTGCCCTGGGTGGCGGTTCGGTGCGCGATGTGCTGCTCGGGCACTACCCGTTGACCTGGGTGAAGCACCCCGAGTACCTGGTACTGACCAGCTTCGCCGCGCTGCTGACCATCTTCATCGCGCCGTTGATGCGCCACCTGCGTTCGCTGTTCCTGGTACTCGATGCGCTGGGGCTGGTGGCCTTTACCCTGATTGGCTGCATGACCGCGCTGGAAATGGGTCAGGGCATGCTGGTGGCCTCGATCAGCGGGGTGATCACTGGGGTGTTTGGCGGCATCCTGCGGGATATCTTCTGTAACGACATTCCCTTGGTGTTCCGCCGAGAGCTGTATGCCAGCGTGTCGTTTGCCGCTGCGTGGTTCTACCTGGGCTGCGTGCACTTCCAGGTGCCAGCGGAGCAGGCGATGCTGCTGACCTTGTTTGGCGGGTTTCTGGTGCGTTTGCTGGCGATTCGTTTCCATTGGGAAATGCCCAAGTTCCACTACAACGACCAGCAGTGATTTCGTCAGTGCCGATTCTATCGCGGGGCGAGCCCGCTCCCGCGTGAGTTCAGAGCGGGGCTGTGCGCGCCTCATGCTGGGCCAGCGCCCACTCCACATGCTCCCTGACCAGCTCCGACGGATACTCGCGGCGCGCCTGTAAGGCTTCCAGCACCGGGATCGTCGAAGGCGCATTGCCCAGCCCCACCGCGAGGTTGCGCAACCAGCGCTCATAACCGGCCCGGCGCAGCGGCGAGCCCTCGGTGTTGCCCAGGAAGGTCGCCTCGTCCCAGAGAAACAGCGCAGCCAACTCAGCATTATCCAGGCCATGACGCGGCTTGAAGTCGTTCTCCTGGGTTGGCCGGGCAAAGCGATTCCACGGGCAGACGATCTGGCAATCATCGCAGCCAAACACCCGATTACCGATCAGTGGTCGCAGCTCGACCGGTATCGCCTGCTTCAATTCGATGGTCAGGTACGAGATGCAGCGCCGCGCATCGAGCACGTAGGGCCCGACAAACGCCTGGGTCGGGCACACGTCCAGACATGCCTGGCAACGCCCACAGTGCTCACTGACCTGCGCGTCATCTACCGGCAGTGGCAGGTCGACGAACAGTTCGGCAAGAAAGAAGTAGCTGCCCGCCTTGCGGTTGAGCAGCAGGGTGTTCTTGCCGATCCAGCCTAGCCCGGCTTGCTCGGCAATGGCTTTCTCCAGCACCGGGGCACTGTCGACAAAGGCGCGAAAGCCAAACGGGCCAATGGCTTGCTGCACCCGATCGGCCAGATGCTGCACGCGCTTGCGCACCAGCTTGTGGTAGTCGCGACCCAGGGCATAGCGCGATATATAGGCTTTGTCTGGTTGCGCCAGCAACTGCGCCATGCGCGTGTCGCCGGGCAGGTAGTCCATGCGCAGCGAGACCACACGCAAGGTTCCGGGCACCAGTTGGTCGGGATGGGCGCGTTTGCTGCCGTGCGCAGCCATGTAGTCCATCTCGCCCTGATAGCCCGCGTCGAGCCAGCGTTGCAGGTGCAGCTCATGCTCGCCAAGGTCTACACCAGCGATACCGACATGGGCGAAGCCGAGTTCACGGCCCCAATCCTTGATCGATTGGGCCAGCGCGGCGAGGTCAGGAGTACAAGCGGACATGGATGACAGGCATTACAGGCTCAGGTGCGTATAATTCTGCCAGACATCGGAGCCTTTGACCCCATGCCCCAGACCAAACACCCTGCCAACCCGGTAAAACTGCTCAGCCGTGCCAGCTTGGCCAGCCTGCCGCCGCGCCGTCCAGACGCCCAAAAAGGTGACTTTGGCCACGTGCTGGTGGTCGGAGGCGACCTGGGTACCGGCGGTGCGGTGTTGCTCAGTAGCGAAGCAGCGCTGCGTTGTGGGGCTGGCCTGGTGAGCATTGCCACGCGGCCCGAACACGTGCCCGCAGCCCTGGCTCGTCTACCTGAAACCATGTGCTTGGGCGTGAGTTCGGCCAATCAGCTGATGACCGTATTGGAACGGGCATCGGTGCTGGTGGTAGGCCCTGGCCTGGGTCAGGCGGCTTGGGGGCGCAGCTTGTTGTCGGCAGTTGCCAATGCCGAGCGCCCCCAAGTGTGGGACGCCGATGCCCTTAACCTGCTGGCCCGCACGCCCTTGGCCCTGCCCAGCGCTAGCATTCTTACCCCGCACCCGGGCGAGGCGGCGCGGTTGCTTGGGGTGTCGACCGAAGCCGTGCAGGCCGACCGGCCGGGCGCTGCGCGTAAGCTGGCGCGCAGATACGCCAGCATCTGCGTACTCAAGGGCGCTGGCACCCTGGTCGCTGACCCGGCGGGGCAGGTGGCGCTGTGCGGGCGGGGTCATCCTGCGATGGCCGGCGCAGGCCTTGGCGATGTGCTTACCGGGGTGCTGGCGGCGCTGCTGGCGCAGGGCCTGGACGCCTGGTCGGCGGCTTGCCTGGGCGTCTGGCTGCATGCCTGCGCGGGCGAGCGCTTGGGGGTAAAAGGCAGAGGCCTGGCAGCCAGTGATCTGCTGCCGGTCATTCGTGAATTATTGGAGGAGCATTCAGCGTGTCAGGTGTAACCCTGTTTCTGGCCGACGAAGAGGCCACCGTAGCCTTCGGCGGGCAATTGGCCCAGGTGACCGGCGGTCATGGCGTGATTTTTCTCGAGGGCGACCTGGGGGCTGGCAAAACCACATTGTCGCGCGGCCTGATTCGCGGTTTGGGCCATGTTGGCCCGGTCAAGAGTCCGACCTTCACCGTGGTTGAACCCTACGAGATTGGCGCGGTGCGCGCTTTCCACTTCGACCTGTATCGGCTGGTCGATCCGGAAGAATTGGAGTTCATGGGGATCCGCGATTACTTCGAGGATGATGCCTTGTGCCTGTTCGAATGGCCCCAGAAAGGTGCGGGCGTTTTGCCAAAGCCTGACCTGACCATTACCATAAGCCCGCAAGCGGGCGGACGCTCGCTGTATCTGTCGCCGCAGGGGCCTCGCGGCGAAGCCTGGTGCACCGCGCTGGCCGAACAATTCAAACAGTAAATGGGGATAGGTATGCGCATACGCGCACTGGTCGCCGTTGTCGGTCTGCTGCTCACAGCGGTCACCGTCAACACTCTGGCCGCCACGCAAGTCAAGAGCATGCGTCTGTGGCGCGCGCCAGATAACACACGGCTGGTCTTCGACCTGTCCGGCCCGGTGCAGCACAGTGTGTTCACCCTGAGCGCGCCGGATCGGCTGGTCATCGATATCAACGGTGCGACCTTGGCCGCGCCGCTCAACGTCTCCACATCCAATACACCGATCAGCAGTGTGCGTTCGGCCCAGCGTACGCCTACCGATCTGCGCGTGGTGGTCGACCTGAAAAAAGCGGTCACGCCGAAAAGCTTCACCCTGGCTCCCAATGCCCAATACGGCAACCGCCTGGTGGTCGATTTGTACGACCAGGAAGCCGATGCCATTGCGGCCAGCACGCCGACGCCGCCACCGGCACAAACCCCGGCTACCACTCCGGCTGTCCCGGTAACGCCGACCCAGCCTGCGATCAAGCTGCCACCGGCGCCAAGCGGCAAGCGCGATATCGTGGTCGCCATCGACGCCGGGCACGGCGGTGAAGACCCGGGCGCCTCGGGTTCGCGTGGCCAGCACGAGAAAGACATCGTGTTGCAGATCGCCAAGGAGCTGCAACGCCAGATCAACAGTGAGAAGGGCTATCGGGCCGAACTGACGCGCACCGGTGACTACTTCATTCCGCTGCGCAAGCGCACCGAGATCGCCCGCAAGAAGGGCGCCGACCTGTTCGTCTCGATCCACGCCGACGCCGCACCCTCCAAGGCTGCTTTCGGCGCCTCGGTGTTCGCCCTGTCTGACCGGGGTGCTACGTCCGAGACTGCGCGCTGGCTGGCAGACACCGAAAACCGTTCCGACCTGATCGGTGGCGCGGGCAACGTCAGCCTGGACGACAAGGACCGTATGCTCGCGGGCGTGCTGCTCGACCTGTCGATGACCGCCACCCTCAGCTCCAGCCTCGATGTGGGGCAGAAGGTGCTGGGCAACATGGGGCGCATCACTTCGCTGCACAAGCGACGCGTGGAGCAGGCAGGCTTCATGGTGTTGAAGTCGCCGGATATTCCCTCGATCCTGGTCGAGACCGGCTTCATTTCCAACGCCAACGAAGCCGCCAAGCTGGCGACCAGGAGCCATCAGCAGGCCTTGGCCCGCTCGATCCATACCGGCGTACGCCAGTACTTCCAGCAAAGCCCGCCACCTGGCACCTACATTGCCTGGTTGCGTGACAGCGGCAAGATCGCCCAAGGCCCGCGCGACCACACTGTGCGTCCAGGCGAAACCCTGGCGATGATCGCCGTGCGTTACCAGGTCAGCGTGGCCAGCCTGCGCAGCAGCAACAGCCTCAAGACTGATGAGCTGAAGGTGGGCCAGCACCTGGATATTCCGGGCACGACCCTGGCGTCGCAACAATGAGTGGTGGTTCGCGCATCCAGTTGCTCAGCCCGCGACTGGCCAACCAGATCGCCGCCGGCGAAGTGGTCGAACGGCCCGCCTCGGTGGCCAAGGAGCTGCTGGAAAACAGCCTCGACTCTGGCGCCAAGCGCATTGAGGTCGAGGTCGAGCAGGGCGGCGTCAAGCTGCTGCGCGTGCGTGACAACGGCAGCGGCATCTCGCCTGATGACTTGCCGCTGGCCCTGGCACGCCATGCCACCAGCAAGATCCGCGAGCTGGAAGACCTCGAAGGGGTGTTGAGCCTGGGCTTTCGGGGTGAGGCGCTGGCGTCGATCAGCTCGGTGGCGCGCCTGACCCTGACCTCGCGCACGGCCGATGCCAGCGAGGCCTGGCAGGTCGAGACCGAAGGCCGCGACATGACCCCGCGGGTGCAGCCTGCGGCGCACCCGGTGGGCACCTCGGTCGAGGTTCGCGACCTGTTCTTCAATACGCCGGCTCGACGCAAGTTCCTCAAGGCCGAGAAGACCGAGTTCGACCATCTTCAGGAAGTTATCCGGCGTCTGGCCCTGGCTCGATTCGATGTCGGCTTCCACCTGCGCCACAACGGCAAGACCATTCTCAGCCTGCACGATGCCCCCGACGAGATTGCGCGGGCGCGGCGGGTCGGTGCGATCTGTGGCCCGGGCTTTCTTGAGCAGGCGCTGCCGATCGATGTCGAGCGCAATGGCTTGCGCTTGTGGGGTTGGGTTGGCCTGCCGACGTTCTCGCGCAGCCAGGCCGACTTGCAGTACTTCTTCGTCAACGGCCGCGCCGTGCGCGACAAGCTGGTCGCCCACGCGGTGCGCCAGGCCTACCGCGATGTGCTGTTCAATGGCCGCCACCCGACCTTCGTGTTGTTCCTTGAGCTTGAGCCCAACGGCGTCGACGTCAACGTTCACCCGACCAAGCATGAGGTGCGCTTTCGCGAAGGCCGCACAGTGCACGATTTCCTCTACGGCACCTTGCACCGGGCTTTGGCCGATGTACGGCCGGAAGACCAGCTGGCGGCCCCGGCGGCGGCCAGTGAGATGGTCCGGCCCAGTGGTCAGCAGGCTGGCGAATTTGGCCCGCAAGGTGAAATGCGCCTGGCCTCACCGGTATTGGAACAGCCGCAGGCACAACCGCAGCAGTTTTCCAGCTCCGGTGCTGGCGCCGGGTATCAGTATCAGTACACGCCGCGCCCATCGCAGCCGTTGCCCGTTGCCGAAGCCCAGGCAGCCTACCGCGAGTTCTTCGCGCCACTGCCTGGCGGTGCACCGTCATCCTTGCCCGAAAGCCAGGGTGATGTACCGCCACTGGGCTATGCCCTGGCTCAGCTCAAAGGCATCTACATCCTGGCCGAAAACGCCGTCGGTCTGGTGCTGGTGGACATGCATGCCGCCCACGAGCGGATCATGTACGAGCGGCTCAAGGTGGCCATGGCCAGCGAAGGCTTGAGCGGCCAGCCACTGTTGGTGCCGGAGTCTCTGGCACTGAGCCAGCGCGAGGCCGATTGCGCCGAAGAGCATGCGCAGTGGTTCCAGCGCTTGGGCTTCGAGTTGCAGCGCCTGGGGCCGGAAAGCGTGGCTATCCGCCAGATTCCGGCACTGCTCAAGCAGGCCGAAGCCAATCGCCTGGTCCAGGACGTATTGGCAGACCTGATGGAATACGGCACCAGCGACCGCATCCAGGCGCACCTCAACGAGCTGCTCGGCACCATGGCCTGTCACGGCGCCGTGCGCGCCAACCGGCGCTTGGCCATTCCCGAGATGAATGCGCTGCTGCGTGACATGGAAAACACCGAACGCAGCGGCCAGTGCAACCATGGTCGACCGACCTGGACCCAGATGGGCCTGGACGATCTGGACAAACTCTTCCTGCGCGGTCGATGAAATGAGCGGTAAACCCCCAGCAATATTCCTCATGGGCCCGACAGCGGCCGGCAAGACCGACCTTGCTATCGAACTGACCAAGGTCTTGCCGTGCGAGTTGATCAGTGTCGACTCGGCGCTGGTCTACCGCGACATGGATATCGGCACCGCCAAGCCTTCCAAGGCGCTATTGGCCGCCTATCCGCACCGCTTGATCGACATCATCGACCCGGCCCAGAGCTACTCCGCCGCACAATTTTGCACCGATGCCCTGGCCGCCATGGCCGAGATCACCGCGCGCGGCAAGATCCCGCTATTGGTCGGCGGCACCATGCTTTATTACAAGGCGTTGATCGATGGCTTGGCTGACATGCCTGCTGCCGACCCTGCAGTACGCGCCGAGCTTGAGGCCCAGGCCAGTGCGTTGGGCCTGGCTGAGCTGCACCGGCAGTTGGCTGAGGTCGACCCCGAGTCGGCTGCACGCATCCACCCCAATGACCCGCAACGGCTGATCCGAGCGCTGGAAGTGTATCGGGTCAGCGGCGAGAGCATGACGGCCCATCGCCAGCGGCAATTGGCCGAAAGTAGCGGCGCAGACGCAGGCGCGGGCGGACATTTGCCCTATACTGTCGCCAGCCTGGCGATTGCTCCTACAGATCGTCACATTTTGCATCAGCGAATTGCGCTACGATTTTCGCAGATGCTGGAACAGGGCTTCGTCGACGAGGTCCGAAAGCTGCGCGCCAGAAGTGACTTGCACGCGGGGCTGCCGTCTATACGGGCAGTGGGGTATCGGCAGGTCTGGGATTACCTGGATGGCAAGCTAGATGAGAATGAGATGCGCGAACGCGGTATCATTGCCACTCGCCAGCTGGCCAAACGGCAGTTCACCTGGTTGCGCGGCTGGTCCGACGTACACTGGCTGGATAGCCTGGCCTGCGACAATCTGTCCCGCACCTTGAAATACCTTGGGTCCGTCTCCATATTGAGCTGAGTCCCTGCAATTGCCGTCTACTCTTGCGAATGGGCGGCGTAATTATCGAATTTTCGTGTTTTTTACTATTGATCCTTACAGGAGTGCGGCATATGTCAAAAGGGCATTCGCTACAAGACCCTTACTTGAACACCTTGAGAAAAGAAAAGGTCCCGGTTTCGATCTATCTGGTCAACGGGATCAAGCTGCAGGGCTCGATCGAATCTTTCGACCAGTTCGTGGTACTGCTGAAGAACACCGTCAGCCAGATGGTCTACAAGCACGCTATCTCGACCGTGGTCCCAGCTCGTCCGGTTCGCCTGCCAAGCCCGTCCGATTCCGAGAGCGGCGACAGCGAGCCAGGCAACGCCTGATAGGAGCCTGCATTGTTCTTTGAGCGCCACGGTGGTGGTGAGCGAGCGCTGCTCGTTCACTTGGAAGGTCAGAACCCTGAGGCGCGCGAAGACCCGCAGGAGTTTCAGGAACTGGCACTGTCGGCCGGAGCTGAGATCGTTTCGCTGTCTACAGTGACGCGGCACCAGCCTACCGCCAAATACCTGATTGGCAGCGGCAAGGTCGAAGAGTTACGCGACCTGGTCAAAGCCGAACAGGTAGATCTGGTGATTTTCAATCACACCCTCACGCCCAGTCAGGAGCGCAACCTCGAACGAGTCTTCGAGTGTCGCGTGCTCGACCGTACCGGGCTGATTCTCGACATCTTCGCCCAACGGGCGCGTACCCATGAAGGCAAGCTGCAGGTCGAACTGGCCCAGTTGGAGCACATGAGCACGCGGCTGGTGCGCGGCTGGACCCACCTTGAGCGGCAGAAGGGTGGTATCGGCCTGCGCGGTCCGGGTGAAACCCAGCTTGAGACTGACCGGCGCTTGCTGCGGGTACGCCTGCGGCAGATCAAGGCACGCCTGGAGAAGGTTCGCAGTCAGCGTGAGCAGGCGCGGCGCGGGCGTAAGCGCGCGGATATCCCGTCGGTGTCGCTGGTGGGCTATACCAACGCCGGCAAGTCGACCTTGTTCAACGCCCTCACCGAATCCGACGTCTACGCCGCCGACCAACTGTTCGCCACCCTCGATCCGACCCTGCGCCGTTTGCAGCTCGATGACCTGGGGCCGATCGTGCTGGCCGACACTGTGGGCTTCATTCGCCACTTGCCGCACAAGCTGGTCGAGGCATTTCGGGCTACGCTCGAAGAGTCGAGCAACTCCGACCTGCTGCTGCATGTGATCGACGCCCATGAGCCTGAGCGCATGGAGCAGATCGAGCAGGTGTTGGCAGTATTGGGCGAGATCGGTGCTGAAGGCTTGCCGATCCTTGAGGTCTATAACAAACTCGACCTGCTCGAAGATGTCGAGCCGCAGATCCAGCGCGATGCCGATGGCAAGCCGGAGCGGGTCTGGGTATCGGCACGTGATGGACGTGGCCTGGAGTTGGTAGGCCAGGCGATTGCCGAATTGCTGGGGGATGATCTGTTTGTCGGAACCCTGCGCCTCGAACAGCGTTTTGCTCGCCTGCGCGCGCAATTCTTTGAACTGGGGGCAGTGCAAGGCGAGGAACACGACGATGAAGGCAGCAGCTTGTTGAGCGTGCGCCTGCCCATGGTCGAGCTCAATCGCCTGGTCAGCCGCGAAGGCATGGAGGCGCAAGCGTTCATTGCGCAACACACTTTGCAATAAATGCCCGTCGAGGTCGCCGGGCAGCCGTGACAGGCATTCTGTAGCATTGGACGGCGCGCCGTGGGCGCGTCTTTGCTTTATCAGATGGAGAGCGCTATGGCTTGGAACGAGCCGGGTGGCAACTCGAACAATCAGGATCCCTGGGGCGGCCGCCGTGGCGGCGGCGGTGGTGGCGACAAGAAAGGACCACCGGATCTCGACGAGGCCTTCCGCAAGCTGCAGGACAGCCTGAACGGCATGTTCGGCGGCAGCAAAAAACGCGGCGGTGGTGACCGCAATATCGGCAAGGGTGGCGGCTACGGCCTGCTGGGCATAGGCCTGGCGGTGTTGGCTGCGATCTGGCTGTACAGTGCCGTGTACGTGGTCGACGAGCAGGAGCAGGCCGTCGTGCTGCGCTTCGGCAAGTACTATGAGACCGTGGGTCCAGGCCTGAACATCTATTTCCCGCCGATCGACCGCAAGTACATGGAGAACGTCACGCGTGAGCGTGCGTACACCAAGCAGGGGCAGATGCTCACCGAAGACGAGAACATCGTCGAGGTGCCGCTGACCGTGCAGTACAAGATCACCAACCTGCAGGACTTCGTGCTTAACGTCGACCAGCCGGAAGTGAGCTTGCAGCATGCGACCGACAGCGCCCTGCGCCACGTGGTGGGTTCCACCTCGATGGATCAGGTGCTGACCGAAGGCCGTGAGCAGATGGCCGTGGATATCCGCGAACGCCTGCAACGCTTCCTCGACACCTACCGTACCGGTATCACCGTCACCCAGGTCAACGTACAGAGCGCGGCAGCCCCGCGTGAAGTGCAGGAAGCCTTCGACGACGTGATCCGTGCCCGGGAAGACGAGCAACGTGCCCGCAACCAGGCTGAGTCCTACGCCAATGGCGTGGTGCCGGAAGCCCGTGGTCAGGCCCAGCGCATCATCGAGGATGCCAACGGCTACCGCGATGAAGTGATTGCCCGCGCCAAGGGTGAGGCCGACCGCTTCACCAAGCTGGTCAGCGAGTACCGCAAGGCGCCGGACGTCACCCGTCAGCGTCTGTACCTGGAGACCATGCAAGAGGTCTACAGCAACTCGAGCAAGGTCATGGTGGCAACCAAGGACGGGCAGAACAACCTGCTCTACCTGCCACTGGACAAGATGGTCGAAGGCAGCCGCAACACGTCGGCCGCGGCCGGCAGCAGCGCGTCGCCATCGGTCAACGATGCGGCCGTGCGTGCAGCGCAGGACCTGCAACAGCAACAACAGTCGCTGCGTACTAGGGAGAGCCGCTGATGAGCAATAAATCGCTGATCGCCCTGATCGCCGCAGTTGTGCTGGCTATCGTGGCCTGGAACAGCTTCTACATCGTGGCCCAGACCGAGCGTGCGGTATTGCTGCAATTCGGTCGTGTGGTTCAGGCCGATGTTCAGCCTGGTCTGCATGTGAAGATCCCGTACGTCAACCAGGTGCGCAAGTTCGACGCCCGCCTGATGACCCTGGATGCTCCGACCCAGCGCTTCCTGACCCTTGAGAAGAAAGCGGTAATGGTCGACGCCTACGCCAAATGGCGCGTGAAGGACTCCGATCGCTTCTACACCGCGACTTCGGGCCTCAAGCAGATCGCTGATGAGCGTCTGTCGCGTCGTCTGGAAAGCGGCCTGCGTGACCAGTTCGGTAAACGCACCCTGCACGAGGTGGTTTCCGGTGAACGTGACGCGCTGATGGCTGACATCACCGCTTCGCTGAACCGCATGGCTAACAAAGAGCTGGGTATCGAGGTGGTCGACGTGCGCGTCAAGGCCATCGACCTGCCGAAGGAAGTTAACCGCAGCGTGTTCGATCGTATGAGCACTGAGCGTGAGCGTGAAGCGCGTGAGCATCGCGCCAAGGGTAACGAGCTGGCTGAAGGTATCCGCGCCGATGCCGACCGTCAGCGTCGCGTACTGCTCGCCGAAGCGTATCGTGAGTCCGAAGAAACCCGCGGTGATGGTGACGCCCAGGCGGCTGCCATCTATGCCAAGGCCTACAGCCAGGACGCTGATTTCTATGCGTTCCACCGTAGTCTGCAGGCCTACCGCGCAAGCTTCTCGAACAAGAGCGATGTGCTGGTCCTGGATCCGAAGAACGAGTTCTTCCGCTACCTGGACAAGAGCAAGCCCTGACTCGGGTAAACCCCGCCTGGCAGCTAAAACTGCCGGCGGGGTGCATCCTGACAGAAAAGGGGTGTATGATGAGTCAGCCGGGAAATTTCCCGGCTTTTTTGCGTCTGCAAGGTTGATTGCCCATTAGGGATCAGCCAGCGCGCTAGTAATTCGAGGGTAATTGGCACGGCGGTAGCGCTGGGATTAGTGCTGCCTGCTGCTGTGGGCCAATGCCTGCTTCACTGACGGCTCGCCCATTGGCAGGCCGCCCGGACCAGAGGGGAAATGGCGTAATGGCAACGGTAGACCGCTGGCTGCTGCCAGATGGCATCGAGGAAGTACTGCCACCTGAAGCCGCGCGCATCGAGATCGCGCGTCGCCAGGTGTTGGACCTGTTCCAGAGTTGGGGTTACGAACTGGTCGTTACCCCGCATATCGAGTACCTGGAATCGCTGCTCACCGGTGCCAGCCAGGACCTGGACCTGCATACCTTCAAGGTGGTCGACCCGCAGTCTGGCCGCCTGATGGGCTTCCGTGCCGACTTCACTCCACAGGTCGCGCGCATCGATGCGCACACCCTGCGCCGTGAAGGCCCGAGCCGCCTGTGCTATGCCGGTAGCGTGCTGCACGCCCAGCCACGCCAGTTGTCCACCTCGCGCAGCCCGATCCAGTTGGGCGCCGAGCTGTACGGCGATGCAAGCCCAACCAGCGACGTCGAGGTCATCAGCCTGATGTTGGCGATGCTGCAGCTGGCCGACGTGCCGGATGTGCACATGGACCTGGGCCACGTCGGTATCTACCGCGGCCTGTCGCGCGCCGCCAACCTGTCGGGCGATGCCGAGCAGCAGCTGTTCGATGCCCTGCAGCGCAAGGCGGTCGATGAAGTCAACGCGTTGACTGCCGACCTGCCCAAGGACGTCGGCAATATGCTGCGCGCCCTCACCGAGCTGTGCGGTGGTCGCGAAGTGCTGGCCGAGGCCCGTGTACGCCTGGGCCGTGCGCCGGCCAGTGTGCTGGCTGCCCTGGATGACCTGCTGGCGATCGCTGATCGCCTGGCAGCGCGTTATCCGGACCTGCCGCTGTACTTCGACCTTGGCGAGCTACGCGGTTACAACTATCACACCGGCGTGGTGTTCGCCGTGTTCGTACCGGGGGTCGGTCAGTCGATCGCCCAGGGCGGACGCTACGATGACATCGGCGCCGACTTTGGCCGGGCACGCCCGGCCACCGGTTTCTCCACGGATTTGAAGACCCTGGTCACACTGGGGCGAGCGGAGGTCGTATTGCCGTCTGGCGGGATCTGGATGCCCGACAGCGGTGACGCGGCCCTCTGGCAGATGGTCTGCCAGTTGCGCAACGAGGGCCAGCGTGTGGTCCAGGCTCTGCCTGGGCAACCGCTGAGTGCTGCCCTTGAGGCGGATTGTGATCGGCAATTGATTCAGCAAGACGGGCGCTGGCAGGTTCTGCCGCTGACCCATTGAGATTTTTCGGTCGGCAGTAGGCCGGCAACCAAGTTTGCGTGAATGAGGACAAGTGTTATGGGTAAGAATGTCGTCGTCCTGGGCACCCAATGGGGTGATGAGGGCAAAGGCAAGATCGTTGATCTGCTGACCGAACATGCTGCCGCCGTAGTGCGCTACCAGGGCGGTCACAACGCGGGCCACACCCTGGTGATCAACGGTGAGAAAACCGTTCTGCACCTGATTCCTTCCGGCATCCTGCGTGAAGGCGTGCAGTGCCTGATCGGCAACGGCGTAGTCGTTGCTCCCGATGCCTTGATGCGTGAAATCACCAAGCTCGAAGAGAAGGGTGTACCGGTACGTGAGCGCCTGCGCATCAGCCCGGCTGCGCCGCTGATCCTGTCCTACCACGTAGCACTGGACCAGGCCCGTGAAAAGGCCCGTGGCGAAGCCAAGATCGGCACCACCGGTCGTGGTATCGGCCCAGCTTACGAAGACAAAGTGGCCCGTCGCGGCCTGCGCGTGGGCGACCTGTTCCACCGCGAGCGTTTCGCTGCCAAGCTCGGTGAGCTGCTGGACTACCACAACTTCCAGCTGGTCAATTACTACAAAGAGCCGGCCATCGACTTCCAGCAGACCCTGGACGAGTGCATGGCCTACGCCGAGCAGCTCAAGCCGATGATGCTCGACGTCACCGCCGAGTTGCACAACCTGCGTCGCGCCGGCAAGGACATCATGTTCGAAGGTGCCCAGGGCTCGCTGCTGGATATCGACCACGGTACCTACCCGTACGTCACCAGCTCCAACACCACTGCTGGTGGCATTTCCACCGGTTCCGGCGTTGGCCCGATGTACCTGGACTACATCCTCGGTATTACCAAGGCCTACACCACTCGTGTCGGTTCCGGTCCGTTCCCGACCGAGCTGTTCGACGAGACTGGCGCCACCCTGGCCAAGCGCGGCCATGAGTTCGGCTCCACCACCGGTCGTGCCCGTCGTTGCGGCTGGTTCGATGCCGTCATCCTGCGTCGCGCCATCGACGTCAACAGCATCTCGGGCATCTGCCTGACCAAGCTGGACGTACTCGACGGCCTGGAAACCATCAACATCTGTGTTGGCTACAAGAACGAGAATGGTGCAGTGATCGATGCGCCTTCCGATGCTGACAGCTACATCGGCCTGGAGCCAGTGTACGAAGAGATGCCAGGCTGGAGCGAGTCGACCCTCGGTGCCAAGACCCTGGAAGAGCTGCCAGCCGCTGCTCGCGCCTACATCAAGCGCATCGAAGAGCTGACCGGCGCGCCGATCGACATCATTTCGACCGGCCCGGATCGCAACGAGACTATCGTTCTGCGTCATCCGTTCGCCTGATTCGCCGTCTAGGCTGATCGAACGCCGCGTTCCCGCAAGGGGCGCGGCGTTTTTTTTGATCTTCACGTAATCCGTGTAGTAGCTGGCTTGCCTGCGATAGAGCGCGCAGCGCTCCCAAAAAGCGCAGCGCCAATTAGACCAGCATAAACTTGGCGTTTATGCCTGCTGCCTCCGGCACAACCCTTGCTGTAAAAACGCTCTGTAGATGCCATCAAAATAATGGCGCCAGAAGCACGAGGGTTTCACCGTGTCTGCCATCCTCTCACTGTTACGAAGCCGCCTTTTGCGGCCTGTGTTTGTTGCCTTGGGTATCGCTCTTTTGGTGCAGGTGCTGGTCGCCGTTGCGCTGACCCGGAGCACGGTCACCGCCTTGGAAGCCGATCTTGGCGAGCGCCTGGGTGCCGACAGCCGCAAGCTGGCCAACGAGCTGGAGCTGGCTGGCCAGGATGTGCGCAGTGGGCTCGACAACCTCTCCTCCAGCACCCGTCAGCGCCTGAGCAGTGGCCTGTCCACGCGCTTGGAAAGCGAGCAGCAACAACTGCGCGCGACCTTGGAGAAAAACCTCAAGGACTCGGCCAACGACATGGCCGAGCTGCTTGCCTCGGTCGCCCCGCGGGCGATTTGGGACAACGACGTGCCAGTGCTCTCCGACTTCGCTCGGCGTGCCCAGCGCAATCCCAACGTGTTGTTCGTGATCTATGACGACGCTCAGGGCCAGCACCTGACGCGCTATCTGAACCGGCAAAACCCGATCAACCAGGCGCTGATGGACAAAGGGCAGGGCGAGCGGGCGCTGGACAAAGTGCTGGACGCTGCGCGTAAAGACCCGTCGGTGTACTACGTCGAGGCCTCGATCAACCCTAACGGGGCAGAGATTGGCAAGGTCTTGATGGGTGTTTCCACTGCGGGTGTCGAGCAGGAGCTCAAGGCGCTGGATGAGCGTTTCGCAGCGCTGATCGGCAGTGGTGAGCAACTGGTCGGCGATAGCCTGGGCGCTGCGGCGGCAGACAGCGGCAAGGCCCTGCGCGCACGTCTGGAGACAGCGCAGAACAGCGCTACTGCCATGCAGGCCAATACTGCGCAGACCGTACGGGATGCTGCGGGTGAGTTGCGTTGGCGCATTGGCCTTGGCCTGGTGCTGGTCGGCCTCGGTGTGTTGCTGGTGGTGGCCGTGGTGCTCGGCAGGCGTGTAGTCAACAAGCTGCGCCTGCTGATCGCTGCCTTGAATGATCTGGCTGCCGGCGAAGGCGACCTGACCAAGCGGGTAACCCTCGACAGCCGGGACGAGATTGGTGACATGGCTTCGGCAGTCAACCGCTTTGTCGACAAGCTCCAGCCGATCGTGCGAGAAGCAGGCGAAGTGGCCCAGCGTACCGGCGTGGAAATCGGCGCCATGACCCAGCGCAGCGCAGGTGCTGACGCTGCCGCCGCGCTGCAACGCGATGAGGTGGCGGCGAGCCTGCGCGATCTATCGAGCATGGCCGATGAGGCTCAAGCCGAAAGCCATGCGATGCAGGCGGCCTTGCAGCAGGTGGTTGACATCCGCCAGGCCACTGACGAAAACAGTCGGACCTCGACCCAGCTGGCCGGCCTGATCGAGAACCTCGCCGGCCAGGTCGATGCGGGCTCGCAGGTGATCGAGCGGCTGGCCAAGCAGAGCGAGCAGATCGAGGTGGTGCTGACCGTGATCCATGGCATCGCCGAGCAGACCAACCTGCTGGCCCTCAATGCCGCTATCGAGGCGGCGCGTGCGGGTGAGACTGGCCGCGGTTTTGCCGTGGTGGCCGATGAGGTACGGGCGCTGGCAAGCAAGACCCAGAGCTCGACGGGCGATATTCAGGCGCATATCGTAGCCCTGCAGCAGGGGGCCAAGGAGGCCGTGGCGACCATTAGCCAGGCGGGACGCCAAGCCAGCGAAGGGCTGCTGGTGCTGCGCGATAACGAGCGTCGACAGCAGTCGGTGCAGGCGGCGGTCGAGCAGGTGCACGCGGCGATTGGCCTGGCTACGCGCGCGGCCGAGCAGCAGGCGCATGGCGCGCAGGCGGTCAGGGGAAGGGTCGAGACCATTCATGCGCAGGCGGAGCAGTCGGCGCAGGTAGTGATGCAGACCACCGCCAGCGGTAAGGTCTTGGATGACTTGGCTGCGCAGTTGCGCGCGAGCCTTGGGCAGTTCAGGGCCTGAGCGAATTTGGGGCTGCGCAGCGGCCCCAAACGCTCAAGCGCAAGATATACCTGGTTATGCCTTGTTCAAATACATCCGTGTAGTCAGCAAATAAACCGGCAATCCCGAAACCACAATCAGCAATGCCGCATAAGGCGCGGCCGCCGCGAACTCGACATTGGCGGTATGCGCCCACACCTCGGTCGCCAAGGTGGTCATCCCGGTCGGGCTAAGCAGCAGGGTCGCTGTCAGCTCCTTCATCGCATCCAGGAATACCAACGCAAACGCCGCCGCCAGCGCCGGGAAGATAATCGGCAAGGTCACCCGGCAGAACGCGCTGAAGCTGCTCGCGCCCAGCGTGCGAGCGGCTTCTTCCAGGGTCGGCGACGCCTTGTTCAGCGCCGTGCGCACCGGTGCCTGGGCCAGCGGCAGGAACAACAGCGCATACGCCAGGATCAGCAATGCGGTGGTCTGGTACAGCGCCGGCACATAATGCAGGGCGAAGAACACCAGGGTCAGGGCAATCACCAGTCCGGGCAGGGCATGCAGCAGGTAGGGCAGGCGTTCGGCCCAGATCGCCAGGCGACCTTTATAACGCACCACCAGGAAGCTGATCGGCAACGCCAGCAGCACGCAGAAACCAGCGCCGCCCAATGACACCGACAGGGACGTGAACAGCGCTTTGCTGATCTCACCCACCGGGAACGCCGCCGATGAGCCGACACTCAGCCAGTAACCGAGCATGGCCAGGGGAATCCCGCTGCCTAGAATCGCCAGAGCCAGGCAAAACACCTGCGCCAGCGGCATCCAGCCACGCAGCTTCACCGGCTGCGCACGACGCGCAACGCCCTGGCCGATCCGCACATGCCGCGCCTTGCCGCGTACGCGCAGCTCCAGGGTCAGCATCACCAGGCACAGCGCCAGCAACACCGCCGATAGCATGGCGGCGTTGGCGTTGCTGAACTCCAGCTCGAACTGCTGATAGATCGCCGTGGTGAACGTCTGCAAGCCAAGGATCGACAGGGCGCCGAACTCCACCAGCATGTGCAGGGCGATCAGCAGGGCGCCGCCGAGCATCGACGGCCACAGCAGCGGTAAAGTGACCTTGAAGAACACCCCCCAACGGCTGCAGCCCAGGGTGCGCGCCGACTCCTCCAGGGAGGTGTCGACATTGCGCAGGGTGGCCGCCACTGGCAGGAATACCAGCGGGTACTTGGACAGCGCCATGACCAGGATCGCCCCCGCCAGCCCTTCGAAGCCCGAGCTCAGCGACACCCAGGTGAAGCTGCTGACGAACGACGGCACGGCAAATGGCAGGCACAGCACCACGCCCCACAAGCGCCGCCCTGGCAGGTCGCTGCGCTCGAGCAGCCAGGCCAAAGCCAGGCCGACCACCATGCACACCAAGGTGACACCCACCATCAACAGCATCGTGTTGCGCATCAGCCCCCAGACGAAGGGTCGCCAGAGCAGATGCAATGCTTCCCGCCAGCCGGCCTCCCAGGCCTTGAGCGCGACGTACAGCAACGGCAGCAAGCTCATTGTCACCAGGAACAGGACAGGCAGCACCACCCAGATCGAGGGGCGCTTGCGGCGTGGCACGAAACGCGCCTGGGCTGAGAGGGGCAGGGCGGCAGTCATTAGAGCAGGCCGACCTCGCGCTCAAGCTCCAGGGCTTCCTCGGCGTTACCAAGGTCGGCTGGGGTGATCTGCGGCGGACGCAGCTCTTCGAACGGCTTCAGGCCCTGGTCAGAGACCATGCCTTTATGCAGCGGGTATTCGGCGGTGGTCTGGGTGATTACGCGCTGGCCTTCCTCGCTGGCCATCCAGTTGAGCAGGGCCTGGGCTTCTTTCGGGTGCTTGCTGGCCTTGACTGCAGCGGCGCCGGAGATAGTCACCAGGCCGCCGGCGTCGCCGTCTGCCAGGTAGTACAGCTGCGAATCCAGCTGGCCGCGCTCACGCTTGAGGGCATACCAGTAGTAGTTGTTGACCAGCACGGCATCGACTTCGCCTTTTTCCACGGCCTTCAGGGCGACCATGTTGTTGGTGTAGGTCTTGCCGAAGGCTTTCAGGCCAGTCAGCCACTCTTCGGCAGCATCGCGACCGTGCATCTTGAGGATGGCCACGGCTTGCTCCTGGAAGGCGCCGCTTGTCGGCACGAAGCCCACGCGGCCATCCCATTCAGGGTTGGCGAAGTCCATCACCGATTGCGGCAGGTCTTTCTGGTCGATCTTCTTCGGGTTGAACACCACCACGCGGGTGCGCGCGGTCACGCCCATCCAGCTGCCGTTGGCGGCAACGTATTCCTTGGGCAGCATGTTCAGGGTGGCGTCGTCGATCTTGGCCAGCAGGCCCAGCTCGCCGAGGTTGTTCAGCGGCGGCGACTCTTCGGTATAGATGACGTCGGCAGGCGAGCGCTCGCCTTCTTCGATGATCTGGCTGGCCAGCTGGTTGCTGCTGCCTTTGCGGATATTGATATGAATGCCGGTCTTGGCCTCGTAGGCCTTGGCGATGGCCTCGCCGATTTCCTTGTGCTGACCGTTGTACAAAGTCAGGCTGACCGGGTCGTCTGCCATGGCGGCCGGAGCGCCGATCACCAGGCTCAGAACAGCGGCGGCCAGGGTGCGCATCAGCGGTTGCGGACGGATCGTCATGCGGGTACTTCCTCGCTTACGGCTACATATTTGGAAACAATGGTAAACGAAATTGTTTCTCAAGTGGCCGGGTGACGAGAAATTCATGAGCAGACTATCGTTCAATTTCCCCCCAGATGCTTGCGCATAGGCAGGTAGCAGGGTGGGGGACAAAAAACGCAGGCAAGAAAAAACCCACTAGCAAGCTAGTGGGTTTTTATATGGTGCCCAGGAGAAGACTCGAACTTCCACGATCTTGCGATCACTGATACCTGAAACCAGCGCGTCTACCAATTCCGCCACCTGGGCAAATCTTTACATCTACAGCGTACTGCGATGAATCTCTTGCTGACTGACAGATAAGCCTGTTATCTATCACTCGAAATATTTGGTGCCCAGGAGAAGACTCGAACTTCCACGACCTTGCGGTCACTGATACCTGAAACCAGCGCGTCTACCAATTCCGCCACCTGGGCACACTCGTTGAAATCACATGATGCTTTACAACATCGTTCATCTCAACTACAACGTCGGGTGTCCGTCGTTGTGGTGCGCACTATACGGACGCCCTATGAGGCTGTAAACCCCCCGAATCAAAAAAAATTCAAAAAATTCAACTTGTTGATTCCATAGGCCTTACCCAGCGCACAAGACCCTCAGACGGGGGCTGTCCAAGGCCGACATTTCCGGTTTCAATACGCCTATGCCAAACTTCTACTCTATATACCCCAAGGTGAACCCCTTCTGATGGCCGATTGGCAATCCCTCGATCCCGAGGCCGCCCGCGAAGCGGATAAATACGAGAATCCTATTCCCAGCCGTGAGCTGATCCTGCAACACCTTGCCGACCGCGGCGAACCGGCTGCGCGAGAGCAGTTGGCGGCGGAATTCGGTCTGCACGAGGAAGACCAGATCGAAGCCCTGCGCCGCCGTCTGCGTGCCATGGAGCGTGACGGTCAGCTGATCTATACCCGGCGCGGCACCTATGCCCCGGTAGACAAGCTGGACCTGATCTGCGGACGCATCTCTGGCCACCGCGATGGTTTCGGCTTCCTCATCCCTGACGATGGCAGTGACGATCTGTTCCTCAGCCCGTCGCAGATGCGCCTGGCGTTCGACGGTGACCGTGGCCTTGCCCGTGTCTCCGGTACCGACCGCCGTGGCCGCCGTGAAGGCGTGCTGGTCGAAATCATCTCCCGCGCCCACGAAAGCGTGGTCGGCCGTTACTTCGAAGAAGGCGGCATCGGCTACGTGACCCCGGATAACCCGAAGATCCAGCAGGAAGTGCTGGTGACTGCCGGGCGTAACGGCGGCGCCAAGATCGGTCAGTTCGTCGAAATCAAGATTACCCACTGGCCCACCCCGCGCTTCCAGGCGCAAGGTGATGTGGTCGAGGTTATCGGCAACTACATGGCTCCAGGGATGGAAATCGACGTTGCCCTGCGCAGCTACGACATCCCGCATGTCTGGCCGCAAGAGGTGATCAAGGAAGCGCGCAAGTTCCGCTCCGAAGTCGAAGAGAAGGACAAAGAGAAGCGCATCGACCTGCGCCATCTGCCGTTCGTCACCATCGACGGCGAAGATGCCCGCGACTTCGACGACGCGGTCTACTGCGAGCCACAGGGCAAGCTGCGCCTGTTCTCCGGCGGCTGGCGCCTGTATGTCGCGATCGCTGACGTTTCCAGCTACGTACGCCTGGGCTCGGCCCTGGACATCGAAGCGCAGCAGCGCGGTAATTCGGTGTACTTCCCTGAGCGGGTAGTGCCGATGCTTCCTGAAGAGCTGTCCAACGGCCTGTGCTCGCTGAACCCGCACGTCGATCGCCTGGCGATGGTCTGTGAAATGACCATCAACAAGTCTGGCCAGATGGTCGACTACCAGTTCTACGAAGCGGTGATCCACTCGCACGCGCGCCTGACCTACAACAAGGTCAGCAGCATGCTCGAGCACGCCCGTACCCGCGAAGGCAAGGCTCTGCGCGAGGAATACAAAGAGGTTGTCCCGGATCTGAAGCACCTGTATGCCCTGTACAAGGCATTGCTGGCGGCGCGCCATACCCGTGGCGCGATCGACTTCGAGACCCAGGAAACCCGGATCATCTTCGGTGATAACCGCAAGATCGACGAAATTCGTCCGACCGTGCGTAACGAAGCCCACAAGCTGATCGAGGAATGCATGCTGGCGGCCAACGTTGCCACCGCCGAATTCCTGCAAAAGCATGGCGTGCCTTCGCTGTACCGCGTGCACGATGGTCCGCCACCGGAGCGTCTGGAAAAACTGCGCGCCTTCCTCGGTGAGCTTGGCCTGTCCCTGCACAAGGGCAAAGAGCCTTCGCCGAAGGACTATCAGGCGCTGCTGGCGAGCATCGCCGGCCGGCCGGATTTCCACCTGATCCAGACCGTCATGCTGCGCTCGCTGAGCCAGGCGGTGTACAGCACCGAGAACAACGGCCACTTCGGCCTGAACTACGAGGCGTATACCCACTTCACCTCGCCGATCCGTCGTTACCCCGACCTGCTGGTGCACCGCGCCATTCGCAGCGTGATCCGTTCCAAGGTCGATACCCCGCACGTCAAGCGTGCCGGTGCGATGAGCATCCCCAAGGCGCGCATCTACCCGTACGACGAGCCGACCCTGGAACAGATGGGCGAGCAGTGCTCGATGACCGAGCGCCGTGCCGACGAGGCCACTCGCGACGTGGTCAACTGGCTCAAGTGCGAGTACATGAAAGACCGCGTGGGCGAGATCTTCCCGGGCGTGATCACTGCCGTTACCGGCTTTGGCCTGTTCGTCGAGCTGACTGATATCTACGTCGAAGGCCTGGTGCACGTCAGTGCCCTGCCAGGCGACTACTACCACTTCGATGCGGTGCATCACCGCCTGTCGGGTGAGCGCAGCGGTCGCAGCTTCCGCCTGGGCGACACCATCGAGGTCAAGGTCATGCGCGTCGACCTCGACGAGCGCAAGATCGATTTCGAAGTCTCTCAGGCAAGCGCCAGTGCAGCCGTTGGCCGCAAGCGTGCTGCTGCTGATGGCGCAGCGCCTGCCAGCAAGGCCAAGCCGGGCGAGCAGCGTGAGGCCAAGGTCGAAGCGAAAATCGATCCGGCGCCACGTCGTCGCAAGAGCGAAGCCGCTGATGCCTATTTCCCCAAGGACGCGGTGCAGCGCAACGCCGAGGTGCGCAAGAGTCGCGAGATGAAGAAGGCGCTGATGGGCGAGGCGCGCAACGCCCCGTCCTCGAGCAAGTCGGACAAGGGCGGCAAGTCGGCCTCCGGCAAGCCCACCAAGCACCGCAAGGGGCCGCCAAAATCGGGCGCGCCACGTAAGAGCAAGAGCAAGTCATGAGTCAGCTGGAAAAAATCTACGGCGTTCATGCCGTGCAGGCGCTGTTGCAGCACCACCCCAAGCGGGTCAAGCAGATCTGGCTGTCCGAAGGCCGTAGCGAGCCGCGCGTTCAAGCGCTGCTCGCCCTGGCTGCAGAAAACCGCGTGCCGGTTGGCCAGGCCGAGCGCCGCGAGATGGACACCTGGGTCGATGGCGTGCACCAAGGTGTGGTTGCCGAGGTGAGCCCGAGCCAGGTGTGGGGCGAGCTGATGCTCGAAGAGTTGCTAGAGCGTACCGAGACGCCGCCGCTGATTCTGGTGCTCGACGGCGTCACCGATCCGCACAACCTTGGCGCCTGCCTGCGTACTGCCGATGCTGCCGGCGCTACGGCGGTTGTGGTGCCCAAGGACAAGTCGGCGACCTTGACCCCGGTCGTGCGTAAAGTGGCCTGCGGCGCCGCCGAGGTGATTCCGCTGGTGGCTGTGACCAACCTGGCGCGCACCCTGGAAAAACTGCAGAAGCGTGGCCTGTGGGTAGTTGGCACGGCGGGGGAGGCTGAGCAGGAGATCTATCAGCAGGACCTGACCGGTCCGCTGGTGATGATCATGGGCGCTGAAGGCAAAGGCATGCGCCGGCTGACCCGCGACCATTGCGATTTTCTGGTGAAGCTGCCGATGAGCGGCAGTGTCAGCAGCCTGAACGTTTCTGTCGCGACAGGCGTTTGCCTGTTCGAGGCCGTGCGCCAGCGCCAGATCAAGCGCTGATCGAGAGGGGGCGCGCATGCGCGCCCCAGTGGTTGATGGCACTTGGGTATGTTTGCGGTTGTTCAAATAATCGCCAATTACCTTGCTTGTGCGTCCGGCCTTCTCTACAATTGCGCCCCTTGCCCAGCAGGCAGGCGCGCATGTGCCTACTGTCCACGGCAAGACATACAGTGTCATTCACTCCTTGTCTGACCAGATTCGCTGGCAGACTACTAACCCGTAAGGAGCATTCATGCGTCATTACGAAATCATCTTCCTGGTCCACCCGGATCAGAGCGAGCAAGTCGGCGGCATGGTTGAGCGTTACACCAAGCTGATCGAAGAAGATGGTGGCAAGATCCACCGCCTGGAAGACTGGGGCCGTCGTCAACTGGCCTACGCAATCAACAATGTTCACAAGGCTCACTACGTGATGCTGAACGTTGAGTGCACCGGCAAGGCCCTGGCCGAGCTGGAAGACAACTTCCGCTACAACGATGCCGTGATCCGTAACCTGGTCATCCGTCGTGACGAAGCCGTTACTGGCCCGTCCGAGATGCTCAAGGCCGAAGAGAACCGCAGCGAGCGCCGTGAGCGTCGTGAACGTCCTGAATCTGCTGATGGCGCCGAAGGCGACGACAGCAATGACAGCGACAACAGCGATAACGCTGACGAGTAATCCACGGACCTTTTGAGGAGCCTATTACATGGCACGTTTCTTCCGTCGTCGTAAATTCTGCCGCTTCACTGCTGAAGACGTGAAAGAGATCGACTTCAAAGATCTCAACACCCTGAAAGCTTACGTATCCGAAACCGGCAAGATCGTTCCAAGCCGTATCACCGGTACCAAAGCTCGTTATCAGCGTCAGCTGGCTACCGCTATCAAGCGCGCCCGCTTCCTGGCCCTGCTGCCCTACACCGACAGCCACGGCCGCTGAGACCGGGTTTTCGACAAGTAGCAAGGGATAAGCATGCGAGCGTTAGCTGATTTCATCATGCGCGGTCGCGTGCAGGCCACTGTAGTGGTGGCCGGTAGTGCGGCATTGCCGCTGTTGTTCTGGTTGTGTGCCGCCGCTGGGAGCCTGGTGTTCCTGCGGCGCGGTTTCAAGGACGCTTCCTCGGTCATCGTCTGGGGCATTTTGCCGGCGTTGGCCTGGTGGGTCTTCGGCGAGCCGCGCACCTTGATGGTGCTGCTGGGGACGCTGGGGCTGGCTGCGCTGTTGCGCGCTGGGCATTCCTGGAACCGGGTGCTGTTATCCAGCATCGCCTTGGGCCTGTTGTACGGTGTCATTCTGGGTTCAGCGTTCCGTGAACCGATTGAAGCTCTGGCGCGAGCGCTTGAAAAAGCCCTGCCGCAGATGCTCGACGGTCTCTACCAGCAGTTATCGGTGGAGGAGCAGGCGCAACTTGGGAAGCTCATCGTACCGGTGCTTAACGGCCTGATGGCGGCTGGGCTGCAGGTTGTCAGTGTGTTGGCCCTGATGTTGGGTCGCTACTGGCAGGCCGCGTTGTACAACCCGGGAGGTTTTGGCCGCGAGTTTCAAGCGGTGCGAATTCCCCTGGTGCCGGCGCTGGTGCTGTTGGGGTGCATGCTGTTCGGGCCGAACCTCGGTTCTGCCTTGGCATTGCTCACGCCGCTGTGCAGCGTGCCGCTCATGTTTGCCGGGCTTGCCCTGCTGCATGGGTTGGTGGCGCAGAAACGTCTGGCCAAGTTTTGGCTGGTCGGGTTGTACGTGACGCTGGTCCTGTTCATGCAACTGACTTATCCGTTGCTCGTGGTTTTGGCCATTGTCGATAGCCTGATTGATTTTCGCGGTCGCAAGTCACCTCAGGGTGATGATTCCGCGAACGGTGAAGGTTAAAAGTTAAGAGGTTTTACCAAATGGAACTGATCCTGCTGGAAAAAGTCGCCAACCTGGGCAACCTGGGCGACAAAGTTAAAGTTAAAGCCGGTTACGGCCGTAACTTCCTGCTGCCATTCGGCAAGGCCACCGTTGCCAACGCCGCCAACCTGGCTGCGTTCGAAGAACGTCGCGCCGAGCTGGAAAAGGCTGCTGCTGACAAGAAAGCTTCGGCTGAAAGCCGCGCTGCCCAACTGGCAGAGCTGGAAGTCACCATCACCGCCACCGCTGGCGATGAAGGCAAGCTGTTCGGTTCGATCGGCACCCACGACATCGCTGACGCCCTGACCGCCTCCGGCGTTGAAGTGGCTAAAGCTGAAGTTCGTCTGCCGAACGGCACCATCCGTCACGTTGGCGAAT
Organism: Pseudomonas urmiensis; assembly: GCF_014268815.2. Classification (NCBI taxonomy): domain Bacteria; kingdom Pseudomonadati; phylum Pseudomonadota; class Gammaproteobacteria; order Pseudomonadales; family Pseudomonadaceae; genus Pseudomonas; species Pseudomonas urmiensis. The sequence continues at coordinate 126,404 of NZ_JABWRE020000002.1, read as the reverse complement.
ACGACGTAGCCGTGCACCTGCACAGCGACGTTGAAGCCACCGTACGCGTGGTCGTCGTTGCAGCCTAAGCTGTAGCAACTGGCTGGCTCCTCGTGAGCTAGCCGGTTAACATCGGGCACGGCTCTGCCTTCGCAGACCGTGCCCTTTGTTTTTCTCCTCACCCAGAATTCTTTCGTGGCCATGAACGAGATCACCAACCCCGAACAACTCGACCTGCAGACCGCAGCCCTGAAGGTGCCGCCGCATTCCATCGAAGCCGAACAGGCTGTGATCGGTGGTCTGATGCTGGACAACAACGCCTGGGAAAAGGTACTGGACCAAGTTTCGGACGGTGACTTCTATCGGCATGACCACCGCCTGATCTTCCGCGCCATCCACAAGCTGGTCGACCTCAACCAGCCGTTCGACGTGGTCACCCTGCACGAGCAGCTGGACAAGGAAGGCGTGTCCAGCCAGGTCGGCGGCTTGGCCTACCTGGCCGAGCTGGCCAAGAACACCCCGTCGGTCGCCAACATCAAGGCGTATGCGGCGATCATCCGCGAGCGCGCCACGCTGCGCCAGCTGATCAGCATCAGCACCGATATCGCTGACAACGCCTTCAATCCGCAGGGGCGCAATGCCGAGGAAATCCTCGACGATGCCGAACGGCAGATTTTCCAGATCGCCGAGGCGCGGCCCAAGACCGGCGGCCCGGTGGGCGTCAACGAGCTGTTGACCAAGGCCATCGACCGCATCGACACGCTGTTCAACTCCGACAGCGACATCACCGGTATCTCCACCGGCTATACCGACCTGGACGAGAAAACCAGCGGCCTGCAAGCGGCTGACTTGATCATCGTCGCCGGCCGTCCGTCGATGGGTAAGACCACCTTCGCCATGAACCTGGTCGAGAACGCAGTGCTGCGCAGCGACAAGGCGGTGCTGGTGTTCTCCCTCGAGATGCCAGGCGAATCGCTGATCATGCGGATGCTCTCCTCGCTTGGCCGGATCGACCAGACCAAGGTCCGTTCCGGTCAACTGGACGATGACGACTGGCCGCGCCTGACGTCGGCGGTCAACTTGCTCAACGATCGCAAGCTGTTCATCGACGACACCGCCGGCATCAGCCCTTCGGAGATGCGTGCGCGGACCCGGCGTCTGGCCCGTGAGCATGGCGAGATCGCCATGATCATGGTCGACTACCTGCAGCTGATGCAGATCCCAGGCTCGGCCGGTGATAACCGGACCAACGAAATCTCCGAGATTTCCCGATCGCTCAAGGCCCTGGCCAAAGAGTTCAACTGCCCGGTGATCGCCCTGTCCCAGCTCAACCGCTCTCTTGAGCAGCGGCCGAACAAGCGTCCGGTCAACTCCGACTTGCGTGAGTCCGGTGCAATCGAGCAGGACGCCGACGTGATCATGTTCGTTTACCGGGATGAGGTATATCACCCCGAGACCGAGCACAAGGGCGTTGCCGAGATCATCATCGGTAAGCAGCGGAACGGCCCTATTGGCTTCATTCGTCTGGCGTTCATCGGCAAATACACCCGCTTCGAGAACCTCGCGCCGGGCATGTACAACTTCGACGACGACGAGTAATCGTATCCCGTCCCCTTGTGGAAGCGGGATCACCGGCCAGGGCGATGCTGGAAGTCAGGCTGCGCTCGCGGGTCCCTGAGGGGATGGCCAGGTATTGCACGGCATATCATGAATCCGACCATTATCGTCGGACTTGATCAAAATTTGTGCTATATTCCGCGCCCGCGATTTCCCTGCACACCAAGAACCGGTCACTGACATGCAAGCAGCCAAACCACTCTACGACTATCCCAAGTACTGGGCCGAATGCTTCGGGCCAGCGCCTTTCCTGCCGATGAGCAGGGAGGAGATGGATCAGCTCGGCTGGGATTCCTGCGACATCATCATCGTGACCGGTGATGCCTACGTCGACCATCCGTCGTTTGGCATGGCGATCATCGGCCGTTTGCTCGAAGCCCAGGGTTTCCGCGTGGGCATCATCGCCCAGCCGAACTGGCAGTCCAAAGACGACTTCATGAAGCTCGGCGAGCCAAACCTGTTCTTTGGCGTTGCCGCAGGCAACATGGACTCGATGATCAACCGCTACACCGCCGACAAGAAGATTCGCTCCGACGACGCCTACACCCCCGGCGGCATGGCCGGCAAGCGCCCAGACCGTGCCAGCCTGGTCTATAGCCAGCGTTGCAAGGAAGCCTACAAGCACGTGCCGATCGTGCTGGGCGGCATCGAGGCCTCGCTGCGGCGTATCGCTCACTACGACTACTGGCAGGACAAGGTGCGCCACTCGATCCTGATCGATGCCTGCGCCGATATCCTGCTGTTCGGTAACGCCGAGCGCGCCGTGGTCGAGGTGGCCCAGCGCCTGTCCAATGGCGAGACCATCGAGAACATCACCGACGTGCGTGGCACCGCGTTCGTGCGCCGTGACACGCCCAAGGGCTGGTTCGAAATCGACTCCACCCGGATCGACCGTCCGGGCAAGGTCGACAAGATCATCAACCCCTACGTCAACACCCAGGACACCCAGGCCTGCGCGATCGAACAGGCCAAGGGCGAGGTCGAAGACCCCAACGAAGCCAAGGTGGTGCAGATTCTCGACAGCCCGGGCATGACCCGCGACAAGACGGTGATCCGCCTGCCGTCGTTCGAGAAGGTGCGTAACGACTCGGTGCTGTACGCCCACGCCAACCGTGTGCTGCACCTGGAGACCAACCCAGGCAACGCTCGCGCCTTGGTGCAGAAGCATGGTGAAGTAGATGTGTGGTTCAACCCGCCGCCCATTCCGATGAGTACTGAGGAAATGGACTACGTGTTCGGCATGCCCTACGCACGTGTCCCGCACCCTGCCTATGGCAAGGAGCGCATCCCGGCCTACGAGATGATCCGCTTCTCGGTCAACATCATGCGTGGCTGCTTTGGTGGCTGCACCTTCTGCTCGATCACCGAGCACGAAGGGCGGATCATCCAGAACCGTTCGCACGAGTCGATCCTGCACGAGATCGAGGAGATGCGCGACAAGGTGCCGGGCTTCACCGGCGTGGTTTCCGACCTGGGCGGGCCGACCGCCAACATGTACCGCATCGCCTGCAAGAGCCCCGACATCGAGAAGCACTGCCGCAAGCCGTCCTGCGTATTCCCAGGCATCTGCGAGAACCTCAACACCGACCACAGCTCGTTGATCGAGCTGTACCGCAAGGCCCGTGCCTTGCCGGGGGTGAAGAAGATCCTGATCGCCTCGGGTCTGCGCTACGACCTGGCGGTAGAGTCGCCGGAGTACGTCAAGGAGCTGGTCACCCACCACGTCGGCGGCTACCTGAAGATTGCCCCCGAGCACACCGAGCGTGGCCCGCTGGACAAGATGATGAAGCCGGGCATCGGCAGCTATGACCGCTTCAAGCGCATGTTCGAGAAGTACTCCAAAGAGGCAGGTAAAGAGCAGTACCTGATTCCGTACTTCATCGCTGCCCACCCCGGTACTACCGACGAAGACATGATGAACCTTGCCCTGTGGCTCAAGGGCAATGGCTTCCGCGCTGACCAGGTGCAGGCGTTCTACCCATCGCCGATGGCCTCGGCCACGGCCATGTACCACTCGGGCAAGAACCCACTGCGCAAGGTCACCTACAAGAGTGAAGGGGTCGATATCGTCAAGAGCGATGAGCAGCGCCGCTTGCACAAGGCGTTCTTGCGCTATCACGACCCCAAAGGCTGGCCGATGCTGCGTGAAGCGCTGGAGCGCATGGGCCGTGCCGACCTGATTGGCCCGGGCAAGCACCAGTTGATCCCGCTGCATCAGCCGCAGACCGACAGCTACCAGAGCGCTCGGCGCAAGAACTCGACGCCGACCGGCAGCCACAAGGTGGGCAAGGATCAGAAGATCCTCACCCAGCACACCGGCCTGCCGCCGCGTGCCAGCGATGGCAGCAAGCCGTGGGATAAACGTGAGAAGGCCAAGGCCGAGGCGTTTGCGCGTAACCAGCAGGCAGCTAAAGAGCGTAAGGAAGCGGCCAAGGGCGGCGGCAAGAAGAAGCCGCGTCAGCCAGTCCTGCCGCGCTGAACGGGTAACATCTAAACTCGTGGGGGCGGGCTTGCCCCGCGATAGCGATGGTCAATCCACCAACGCTATCGCGGGGCAAGCCCACATTTTTCGTCAAGCGTCATAGGATCAATCAGGCTTCTTGTCGACCCACTTGGGCAACACCGGCGCCTCGAACTCATCCATCCCATCGAGCAGCTCATCCGGCTGCTTGCCCAGCAGCAACATCGCCCGATGCTGCGGCCGCACGAAGCCTTCCTCGACGATATGGTCGAGGAACCCGCCGAGTTTTTCATAGAAACCGTTGACGTCCAGCAGGCCCAGCGGCTTGGCGTGATAGCCCAACTGCCCCCAGGTCCATACCTCGAACAACTCCTCAAGCGTACCCAGGCCACCCGGCAGGGCGATGAAGGCATCGCTCAACTCGGCCATGCGCGCTTTACGCGCGTGCATGCCGTCGACGACCTCCAGGCGGGTCAGGCCCTTGTGGCCGATTTCAGCGTCCATCAGGCTTTGCGGGATGATCCCGACCACTTCACCACCCGCAGCCATGGCCGCATCGGCCACGGTGCCCATCAGGCCCACGGCGCCGCCGCCATACACCAGGGTCAGGCCGCGGCCAGCGATGGCCTTGCCAAGGGCAACCGCCGCTTCGCGGTAGGCCGGGTTGCTGCCGATGCTGGCACCACAGAAGACACATACGGAACGTACAGGCATTGCTTCTCTCCCTTCAAATGCGTGCACAGGGTAAGGCGCAAGCCGCTCGCTTCCAAGGCGCGATTCACTCCGGACGGGAGAATTCGCAGGCGGCGCCAGCGGCGCCTTGGGCGTAGGCTGCCAGCAGGCTGTTCATGAAACTACCAAGGGACATGTCATTTGCTCCTAAATGAGAGGTTGTCCCATCGTCTACTTAGAGGGCATGATGTGCACTTAGATTGGTTGTATACAATCCATAGAACAAATCAACTGGCTGGCCATTGGACACCCCCTTGATGCACATCAGGGACGTTCGTTCCGGGTTCAGGCAGTCTCGCAATTGATAAACCCCTGCCAAGGAGATTCACGATGTTTGCGAAAGCTGTAGCGGTATCCCTGCTGACCCTCGCCAGCGCTTCTGTGTTCGCGGCCGAGTGCTCTGTGACGGTCGAGTCGACTGACCAGATGTCCTACACCAGCAAGGAATTCACCGTCGACAAGAGCTGCAAAGAGTTCACCGTCAAGCTGACCCACTCGGGCAAGCTGCCAAAGAACGTCATGGGCCACAACCTGGTGATCAGCAAGACCGCTGACATGCAGGCCATCGCCTCTGAAGGCATGACCCAGGGCATCGACAAGGGTTACCTGAAGGAAGACAACGCCAATATCATCGCCCACACCGCGATGATTGGTGCGCCGGAGAAGGAAACCGAAGTCAAGTTCGACACTTCCAAGCTGGAAGCTGGCGGCGACTACAGCTTCTTCTGCACCTTCCCAGGCCATATCTCGATGATGAAAGGCAAAGTCATCGTCAAGTAAGCCTGATGCTTGCTGCGTGACCTAATGGGGGAGCGGGCTTGCCCCGCGATAGTGTGGGTGAATCCACCCTCGCTAACGCGGGACAAGCCCGCTCTCACGTCAGGAATTGCAGTTCGCGTGTTACGGCGCGAACGGCAACTCGCGCTTGTGCTGGGTCTTGCGGTAGGTGTTGACGATGATGTCGAACGCCTCCTGGCTGACCGGCTCGCCATGCAGGAACGCATCGATCTGCTGGTAGGTCACGCCATGTGACGCCTCATCCGGCTTGCCCGGTTCGAGGTCTTCCAGATCCGCCGTCGGCACTTTCTCTACCAACGATTCCGGCGCCCCGAAGCTACGGGCGATGGCGCGTACCTGGTTTTTCACCAGGCCGCTCAACGGCGCCAGGTCGCAGGCGCCATCACCGAACTTGGTGAAGAAGCCCATCACCGCTTCGGCTGCGTGATCGGTGCCGATCACCAGGCCCGCGCGTGCGCCGGCGATGGTGTACTGGGCGACCATGCGCATCCGCGCCTTGGTGTTGCCGACGACGAAGTCGACCAGGGTCGGCGAGCCGCCTTCCAGCGCTTTGACTTCCAGCGCCAAGGCCCGCACCGCAGGGGCGATGTCGACGGTATGCACCTCATCGGCCTTGATCACGTCCAGGCACGCTTGGGCATCGTGCTCGTCATGCTGCACCTGATACGGCAGGCGTACGGCGATGAAGCGATAGCCTTGATCGCCAGTTTCGGCGCGCAGTTCGGTGACAGTGCGCTGGGCGAGCAGGGCAGCGGTCAGCGAGTCGACCCCACCACTGATGCCCAGGACCAGGGTCTTGAGCCGGGCATTGGCCAGGCAATCCTTGATGAAGGCCACGCGCCGGGCAACTTCGGCCTCGAGCGCGGCGGCGTCGGCGAACGGCGGCTGCACCTTGAGCTGCTGGGCAATCTCTCGCTGGACGGCTTGCATGGATTACTCCTTGTGGGGGACTTTGAAAACGTGGCGCATGTAGGCGACGAAGTTCTCGTCACGGCATTGGGTCTTGGCGGCTTCGTCGGAGATCTTCGCCACCGGCGAGCCATTGCAGTCGGTCATTTTAAGCACGATGTTCATCGGCGCCACTCCAGGTAGGTCGCAGGTCAGGTTGGTGCCGATACCAAAACTGACGTTGATGCGCCCGCGCAAGGCGCGGAAGATCTCCAGCGAGCGGGTCAGGTTGAGGCCATCGGAGAACACCAGGGTCTTGGTCATCGGGTCGATACCCAGTTGCTGGTAATGGGCGATGGCTTTTTCCGCCCAGGCCACGGGTTCACCCGAGTCGTGGCGCAGGCCATCGAACAGCTTGGCAAAGTACAGGTCGAAATCGCGCAGGAAGGCATCCATGGTGATGCAATCGGTCAGGGCGATGCCGAGCAATCCGCGGTACTCGCGAACCCAGCAGTCCAGCGCGGCGATCTGGCTGTCGATCAGCCGTGGGCCGAGCTGCTGGTGGGCCATGATCCACTCGTGGGCCATGGTGCCCAACGGCTTGATATCCAGTTTCCATGCCAGGTTGACGTTGCTGGTGCCGACGAAGCGTGCCGGGAAATCATCGCGCAGCACCCGTACCACCTCTTCCTGGACGCGGCTGGAGAAGCGCCGGCGGGTGCCGAAATCGGCTACCTGCAGCTCGGCCAGTTCATCGGCGCTGGCATGCGCTTGCAGCCAGTCGAACTTGCGATAGAGCTGATCGCGGGCATCGCTCAGGCGCATGCGTGGGTGCAGGTGGCGGTTGCGCACCTCGCTGATGATCGCCAGGAGCGGCACTTCGAACAGCATCACATGCAGCCAAGGGCCGCGCAGGCGCAGGCTCAGCTGGTCGTTCTCGATGCCCAGGCGCAGGTAGCGCAGGTTGAAGCGGAACAGCCGCAGAAAGCGCAAAAAATCCGGTTTGAGGAAGCTGATGCGCTCAAGAAACTCGGCCTGGCCATCATCCAGGGTCATCTCGCTGAGCAGCTCGATCTGATTGCGGATCTCATCCAGATAGGGGCGCAGGTCTTCGCCGTTGCGGCAGCGAAACTCCCATTCGACGTCGGCATCCGGATAGTTGTGCAGCACCGCCTGCATCATCGTCAGCTTGTAGAAGTCGGTGTCGAGCAGGTTGTGCACGATGCGCTCGGCGAATGCGCTCTCGCTCATGGAAGGCTCCAGGTCGGCGGCGCTCGCTGAAAACGGCGCAAGCGCGCGGGAATGGCGGCCATTGTGCCAGCCTTTGCGCGCAAAGTGAGTAACCGCAGCCCTATCGCGGAGCAAGCCCGCACCCGGCAATAGGCCAAAAAGCATTGCGCGTGGGAGCGGGCTGGCCCCGCGATAGGGCTGTAAATGCCAAAAGCCGGATGATTCTGCCAGCACCAGCTAGCCTTGAAACAGTGCCCCCCGTAGCAGTCGCGCACCAGCTGTGTGCACTTCGGTGACGTCTGCTGTTACAGGCTGGTTGCACGTTAACACTTGTCGAGGTTGCAATGATGGCACTCGATGGTTGCTCCTTTCGTGATCGCGTGGTGGCGCCTTACCTATGCCAGACGGTTGCACGCTCAATAACGAAAGCCCGCCGGTCGCCTCTAACCAGCCTGCCCAGTGTGTTTGCTCGAAATCCAAAACCAATGGCACGGCCCTTGCTCGGAGCAAGGCGCTGAAAGTTGTAGTGCCAACTAAAAAAACTCTAGGAGCACCACCTCATGTCGCAGACGTTTTACAAGAAAGGTTTCCTGGCTCTGGCCGTAGCTACGGCACTGGGTGTTTCTTCGTATGTTCAGGCCGACATCAAGATCGGCGTCGCAGGCCCAATGACTGGTGCCAACGCAGCGTTTGGCGAGCAATACATGAAAGGTGCGCAAGCAGCGGCTGACAAGATCAACGCCGCAGGTGGCGTCAATGGCGAGAAAATCCAACTGGTAAAAGGCGACGACGCCTGCGAGCCGAAACAGGCCGTGGCCGTGGCCAACCGCCTGGTCGACCAGGACAAGGTGGTCGGTGTGGTCGGACACTTCTGCTCGTCCAACACCATTCCGGCATCGGAGGTGTATGACGAAGCCGGTGTCATCGCCATCACCCCAGGTTCGACCAACCCGCAGGTCACCGAGCGCGGCCTGTCGGCGATGTTCCGCATGTGTGGCCGTGACGACCAGCAGGGTATCGTTGCCGGTGACTACATCGTCGACGTGCTCAAGGGCAAGAAAGTCGTAGTCCTGCACGACAAGGACACCTACGGCCAAGGCCTGGCCGACGCAACCAAGGCGCAGCTGGAGAAGCGTGGCGTCAAGCCGGTGCTGTACGAAGGCCTGACCCGTGGCGAGAAAGACTTCAGCGCAGTGGTCACCAAGATCCGCGGCGCTGGCGCCGATGTCGTCTACTTCGGTGGCCTGCACCCGGAAGCCGGTCCACTGGTGCGCCAACTGCGTGAAGCAGGCCTGAAGGATGTGGCGTTCATGTCCGATGACGGCATCGTCACCGACGAACTGGTGTCCACCGCAGGTGGCGCTCAATACACCAATGGCGTGTACATGACCTTCGGCGCCGACCCGCGTCTGCTGCCAGACAGCAAGGCGGTGGTGGAAGAGTTCCGCAAAGCCGGCACCGAGCCTGAAGGCTACACCCTGTACGCCTACGCCTCGGTCCAGGCGCTCGCCGCCGCGTTCAACGGCGCCAAGTCAAACAAGGGTGAAGACGCTGCCAAGTGGCTCAAGGCCAACCCGGTGCAGACCGTCATGGGCGAGAAGAAGTGGGACAGCAAGGGTGACCTGACCGTCTCTGACTACGTGGTCTACCAGTGGGATGCCAACGGCAAGTACCAACAGCTGGATAAACAAAAATAATAAAGGCCCAAGGCCCGGACAGCCGTCCGGGCCGACGCCCCGCGGTACCTGTCTTTATCCGTAGATGTGCACCAGTTCTGCGCTGCGAGGGCCGCTGTATGCCAGGCCCGCCGTGGTCGGCGCTCGTGCAATCTCACTCAGCGAGATTGCGTTATGGATGGTATTTTCCTGCAGCAACTGGTCAATGGTCTGACCCTCGGGTCGGTCTATGGCCTGATCGCCATCGGCTACACAATGGTCTATGGCATTATCGGCATGATCAACTTCGCGCACGGCGAGGTGTACATGATCTCCGCGTACCTCGCGGCGATCAGCCTGGCATTGCTGGCTTATTTCGGTATCGAGTCCTTCCCGCTGCTGATGCTCGGCACGCTGTTGTTCACCGTGGTGGTCACCGGCGTCTACGGCTTCACCATCGAGCGCATCGCCTACAAACCCCTGCGTAACTCCACCCGCCTGGCGCCGCTGATCAGCGCCATCGGGATCTCGCTGATTCTGCAGAACTACGCGCAGATCAGCCAGGGCGCTCGCCAGCAAGGCGTGCCAACCCTGCTTGAAGGCGCCTGGCGCGTCGAAGTCGGCACCGGCTTCGTGCAGCTGACCTACACCAAGATCTTCATCCTCATCGCCGCCTTCGCCGGCATGGCCCTGCTGACCTACGTGATCAAGTACACCAAGCTTGGGCGTATGTGCCGCGCCACTCAGCAAGACCGCAAGATGGCGTCGATCCTGGGCATCAACACCGACCGGGTGATCTCCTATGTGTTCGTCATCGGTGCGGTGATGGCCGCCCTGGCCGGCGTGCTGATCACCATGAACTACGGCACCTTCGACTTCTATGCCGGCTTCATCATCGGCATCAAGGCCTTCACCGCCGCCGTACTCGGTGGGATCGGCTCGCTGCCCGGCGCCATGCTCGGCGGGATCATCCTGGGGATCTCCGAGTCGCTGTTCTCCGGCCTGATCAACTCCGACTACAAGGACGTGTTCAGCTTCTCGCTGCTGGTGCTGATCCTCATCTTCCGTCCCCAAGGCCTGCTGGGTCGCCCGCTCGTGGCTAAGGTGTGAACATGTCCACTGCCAATACTGCTTCTTCCGGTTTCGATATCAAACGCAGCCTGCTGGAGACCATCGTCGCGGGCTTGCTGGCACTGATCGTGTTCGGCCCGGTGGTCGGCGTGGTGCTCGATGGCTACACCTTCAATGCCGAGCCAAGCCGCGTGGCCTGGCTGGTCGGCGGGGTGATGGCGGGGCGCTTCCTGCTTAGCGTGTTCTTCCAGAGCGGCACCGGCCAGCGCATGCTGCAAGGCTTTGAAAGTGGCGGCTCGGGCGTGCATGTGCTGGCGCCCGACTACAAGTCGCGGCTGCGCTACGTCATCCCGGCGCTGATCGTGATCGCGATCGTGTTCCCGATCTTCGCCAACAAATATCTGCTGACGGTGGTCATCCTCGGCCTGATCTACGTGTTGCTGGGTTTGGGCTTGAACATCGTGGTCGGTCTGGCCGGTCTGCTCGACCTGGGCTATGTGGCGTTCTATGCCATCGGCGCTTATGGCCTGGCGCTGGGCTACCAGTACCTGGGCCTGGGCTTCTGGAGCGTGCTGCCGCTGGCGGCCATCGCAGCGGCGCTCGCCGGCTGCATATTGGGCTTCCCGGTGCTGCGCATGCACGGTGACTACCTGGCCATCGTGACCCTGGGCTTTGGCGAGATCATCCGGCTGGTGCTGAACAACTGGCTGTCATTCACCGGTGGGCCGAACGGCATGCCGGCGCCGTCGCCAACGTTCCTGGGCCTTGAGTTCGGTCGCCGGGCCAAGGACGGCGGGGTGCCGTTTCACGAGTTCTTCGGGATCGACTACAACCCCAACATCAAATTCCTGTTCATCTACATCGTGCTGTTCCTGGTGGTGCTGGCGGTGCTGTACATCAAGCATCGACTGACCCGCATGCCGGTCGGGCGCGCCTGGGAGGCGCTGCGCGAAGACGAGATCGCCTGCCGCTCGATGGGGCTGAACCACGTGCTGGTCAAGCTTTCGGCGTTCACCATCGGTGCGTCCACGGCTGGCCTTGCCGGGGTGTTCTTCGCCACCTACCAAGGCTTCGTCAACCCGTCCTCGTTCACCTTCTTCGAGTCGGCGCTGATCCTGGCGATCGTCGTACTCGGCGGCATGGGTTCGACCGTTGGCGTGGTCATCGCCGCATTCGTGCTGACCGTGGCACCTGAGCTGCTGCGCAGTTTCTCCGAATACCGGGTACTGCTGTTCGGCGTGCTGATGGTGCTGATGATGATCTGGCGACCGCGTGGGCTGATCCGCATCAGCCGCACCGGGGTAGTCCCGCGTAAAGGAGTGGCGCCATGAGCGACGAAATCATTCTTTCGGTCGAACACCTGATGATGCAGTTCGGCGGCATCAAGGCGCTCAGCGATGTCAGCCTGCAGGTCAAGCGCAACCAGATCTTCGCCTTGATCGGCCCCAACGGCGCTGGCAAGACTACCGTGTTCAACTGCCTGACCGGCTTCTACAAGGCCAGTGGCGGACGCATCGAGCTGAATGTGCGGGGTAACCGCACCGACGTGATCCAGCTGCTCGGCGAGCGCTTCCAACCAACCGACTTCGTCTCGCCTGCGCGCTTTGCCAACCGCCTGTACTACAAGATGTTCGGCGGCACCCATCTGGTCAATCGCGCAGGCTTGGCGCGGACCTTCCAGAACATTCGCCTGTTCAAGGAAATGTCGGTGGTGGAGAACCTGTTGGTGGCCCAGCACATGTGGGTCAACCGCAATCTGCTGGCCGGGGTGCTCAACACCAAGAGTTATCGCAAGGCCGAAAGCGATGCTCTGGATCACGCCTTCTACTGGCTGGAAGTGGTCGATCTGGTCGACTGCGCCAACCGCCTGGCGGGCGAACTGTCCTACGGTCAACAACGCCGCCTGGAGATCGCCCGGGCCATGTGCACGCGGCCGAAGATCATCTGCCTGGACGAACCCGCCGCCGGCCTCAACCCGCAGGAGACCGAGGCGCTCAGCCGCATGATCCGCGTGCTGCGTGATGAGCACGATATTACCGTGGTGCTGATCGAGCATGACATGGGCATGGTCATGAGTATCTCCGACCACATCGTGGTACTCGACCACGGCAACGTCATTGCCGAAGGCGCCCCGCAGGAAATCCGCCACAACCCGACTGTGATCGCCGCCTACCTGGGTGCAGACGAAGAGGAACTGGTATGAGTGCACCCATTCTCGAACTGAAGGACCTGGACGTGTTCTACGGGCCAATCCAGGCGCTGAAGAAAGTCTCGATGCACATCAACGAGGGCGAGACGGTCAGCCTGATCGGCGCCAACGGCGCGGGCAAGTCGACCTTGCTGATGTCGATCTTCGGCCAGCCGCGCGCGGCGTCTGGGCAGATCGTCTACCGTGGCACCGATATCACCCGCAAGTCGTCGCACTACATCGCCTCCAACGGCATTGCCCAGTCGCCGGAAGGGCGGCGGGTGTTCCCCGACATGACCGTCGAGGAAAACCTGATGATGGGCACCATTCCCATTGGGGATAAGTATGCCGCCGAGGATATGCAGCGCATGTACGAGCTGTTTCCACGCTTGAAAGAGCGGCGGACCCAACGCGCCATGACCATGTCCGGTGGTGAACAGCAGATGTTGGCGATTGCCCGAGCGTTGATGAGCCGGCCCAAGTTGCTCTTGCTCGATGAGCCGTCTTTGGGGCTGGCGCCGATCGTGGTCAAGCAGATCTTTGCCACCTTGCGTGAGCTGGCCAAGACCGGCATGACCATCTTTCTGGTCGAGCAGAACGCCAACCATGCGCTGAAGCTGTCGGACCGCGCCTATGTGATGGTCAACGGGCAGATTCGCATGACCGGCACGGGGCAGGAGTTGTTGGTCAACGAAGAGGTGCGTAACGCTTATCTGGGCGGGCACTGAGGTTTGGGGCCGCTTGCGGCCCCATTCCAACGCCCATGTGGACAACTTGTCGCATATCTCGCCAGAGCCACCTCAGAACCCCGCTCCAAGTCATTGTTTCCACAGGCACAAAACTGTCCCCGGATAATGTGGAACCGCCTGTGGAAAACATGGTGGCACTCCGCTGTGAGCCACGATTATCAAGGCCTGCAAAGATCTGTTCGTTTTTTGATCAAGCGCTGCTTGTGCTTGATTTTCATGGGATAACTTACCCCTTCGCGGGCTCTCACCAAACGCCAACTATCTGTGGATAACTCTGTGCAAAAGCCTTGGACAGACTGCTGCAAGCGGCACCGCTGAAAGCCTTGCGCCATCAGCGATGAGATATCCTCAGGCCGCTTGCTTGAAAATCCGTTCAATCCCCTGACAAGTTGCCCCCATTCTGTGGGGAAAGCCCTGTGGATAACATGCGCATAGCCCGCGCGGTCCCCTCTGCTACAAGGCTTTGCCAGGTTTGGATGTTTTTTGAGCAGGGTGCAAAACGGCTTGCTGGCGTCGCCAGTGGCGGGCATGCTTCAAGGCCTGTCGACGACCCCCTTATTGCGAAGGAGAACAGCATGACGTCCACCGTATTCATCACAGGCGCCACTTCCGGTTTTGGCGAGGCGACGGCCCGCCTGTTTGCCGATGCCGGCTGGAAACTGGTCCTGACTGGCCGTCGTAAAGAGCGCCTGGACGCGCTGTGTGCCGAGCTCTCGGCCAAGACCGAAGTGCATGGCATCGTTGTCGACGTGCGTGATCGCGCGGCCATGGAGCAAGCCATCGCAAACCTGCCGCCGGCCTTCGACAAGCTGCGCGGGCTGGTCAACAACGCAGGCCTGGCGCTGGGCGCGGACCCGGCGCAGAAGTGCGACCTGGACGATTGGGAAACCATGGTCGACACCAACATCAAAGGCCTGATGTATACCACCCGCTTGCTGCTGCCACGGCTGATCGCCCATGGTCGCGGTGCGTCGATCCTCAACGTCGGCTCGGTGGCTGGCAACTATCCGTATCCGGGCAGCCACGTGTATGGCGGCACCAAGGCTTTCGTCGGCCAGTTCTCGCTGAGCCTGCGCTGCGACCTGCGCGGCACGGGCGTGCGCGTCAGCAACATCGAGCCGGGGCTGTGCGAAAGTGAGTTCTCGCTGGTACGTTTTGGTGGCGACCAGGCCAAGTACGACGCCACCTACGCTGGCGCCGAAGCGATCCAGCCGCAGGACATCGCCGAGACCATCTTCTGGATTCTCAATCAGCCGGCGCACATCAACATCAACAGCCTGGAGTTGATGCCAGTGAGCCAGGATTGGGCCGGGTTCTCGATCGATCGTTCGGCCAAGGGCTGATCTTAAGGCCATCGCGGGGCAAGCCCGATCCGACAGGGATAGCGACACCCTGGAGCGGACTTGCCCCGCGATGGCTTCAGCTCAACCGCTGCAAGCCTTCCAGGCAAGTGGCCAAGTGATAAGGCGTAGTCGACGGCATGTCATGCCGGCTGACGGTGCCGCTGGCATCCAGGCATTCGTTCCAGCCACCGGCGTGCAGGAATTGCTCTTCCAGCGCGACCAACTGCTCCAGCAACTTGCCATCACTGTCTGCACGCAAGGCCAATGCCCGCAGATATTCCGCCTTGGCCCAAATGCGTTGGGTCGGGTCGATGACCTTGCCCTCGACATCCAGCATCGCCAGTACCGCTGAATCCTTCACCCCATGCTGCTCGGCATAGCCGAATGCCCGGCTGATGGACGCGTGCAGCGGGCTGTCACGCAGCAGTGGCGAGGTATCGAGCAGGTAGAACCATTCGAACTGATGGCCCGGCTCGAACCAGTTATCCACAGCGCCGCGCGGTTTTTCCAGCATCAGGCCCTGTTTAGGCTCGATGAAGTGCGTTTGCAGCGCCTCGCACAGCTGCAGCAAGGCCTGCTGAACAGCTGGGTCGTCACGTACTTGCAAGGTCTGCAGGAAGGCTTCGGCCAAGTGCATCTGTGGATTTTGCAATGGGCCGCTGCCCAGGTCCGACCAGTCTTCGGCAAGGCTCGCTTCATACAAGCCGTCGTCGCGAGCGAAGCGCTCGGCGACGATTTCCAGCGCGGCGTTGAGCGTGGACTCGACCAGACTCTCGCGCACCTTGCCCCAGTAATGGGCACAGGCGAAGACGATGAAGGCGTGGGTGTACAGGTCTTTGCGGCGGTCCAGTGGCTGGCCGGCGGCGTCGATGCTGTAGAACCATCCGCCGTGTTCGGCGTCGTGAAAGTGCCGTTGCAGGGAACGCAACAGGGTTGCGGCCCGCTCGGCCGCGCCCGGTTGCTCGATGCGGCTGCTGAACAGGTACAGCTGACGAGCGACGGCCATGGCGCGGTAGCGCTGTACCGGCAGCGGCTGGTGCTGTGCGTCGAGCGCCTCAAAGGGCAGCGCCAGCTCGGCATTCCACCCCGGACCTTGCCACAGCGGCACGATGCGCTCGGCAAAATGCTGGCGGAAGCGGGCCAGGCGGGTGGTCAGCTCGGGCAGGGTGGGGCGGGGGTCGGACATGGAAGCGCTCGTCGCAATCGGGCAGTGCGCCATGGTAGCAGAACTGGTGAATGACTCTTGATTCTCAGGCGCATGCAAGGGGCGAAGATGTCTGCTTCAAGGCGAAGGGCTAAGTCCCTGCCAATGGCGCGCACCGACAAAGATGAAGCGCAGCTGTTGAGTGATCTTCTCCTGCGCGGTCAGCGGCTGCGGGTCCAGCGGGTCGGGGCTGTCGATCAGTTCGGGCAGGGTGGCGAACACGGTCTTGACCACCAGATCGGCCATCACGCTCAGCGCGGCTGCGTCCAGATGCTTCCAGCGTGGCATCAGGCCGAGGTCGGTGGCCAGGTCCGAGCTGATGTCCTGGCGCAACCTGGCGATGGCCTGGCGCACCGGCTGCGAACCGCCGTATTGCTCGCGGGCGAGGAACAGGAACTGGGCGCGGTGGGCAGCAACCATGTCGAGGAAGATCCGCACCGAGGCATCGGTAATGCCACCCAGCTCGAATTCGTTTTGTCGCACCAGGCGGATGGCGTGGCGGAAGGTAGCGTCGACCTCTTCGACCAGCGCCAGGCCGAGGGCGTCCATGTCCGGGAAGTGTCGATAGAAGCCAGTTGGCACGATGCCAGCGGTCTTGGCCACTTCGCGCAGGCTGATGCTGCCGAACCCGCGGCCACTTTCCATCAACTGGCAGGCGGCATCGAGCAGGGCCTGGCGGGTCTGGAGCTTCTGTTCGGCGCGCGGCAGCATGGGCAGGATTCTGTGACTGTACGGCTGGGCATTCTGGATAAAAAAACAAAGCCCGGTCAATGGACCGGGCTTGGAGGATAGCAGGCGCAGTGTCGAGGGTTGTTCTTTTCGGCCATGGTGATCAGCTCATGCGGCTGATTTCGACCAGACGATCCGAGCCACCTTCGGCAACCCGGCCAGTGCGTTCGATCAGGCGATCCGAACCACCCTCGGCAACCCGGCCAGTGCGTTCGATCAGACGATCCGAGCCACCTTCGGCAACCCGGCCAGTGCGTTCGATCAGGCGATCCGAGCCACCTTCGGCAACCCGGCCAGTGCGTTCGATCAGGCGATCCGAACCACCTTCGGCAACCCGGCCAGTGCGTTCGATCAGACGATCCGAACCACCTTCGGCAACGCGCGCTGCACGTTCCTGCAAGCGTTCAGCGCCACCTTCGGCCAAGGTGTTCAGCGGTTGCGCAACTGTAGCCGAGCTCGAACGCGATTCGGCGGTCAGGTGTTGATCCTGAGCGGGCAGGGCGAAGGCGTTGGCGGCGGCGATGGAAAGGGTCAGGCTCAGCAGCAGATGGCGTTTCATGATTTCGGTGCTCCTCTGGGGGGCTGGAAAGTGGGTACGAAGCCAATGCTACTCCCGGTAACTCCAGAGAAAAGTTCATAAGGCTAATGGTAACAATCGACGGTATTGATACTCAGTTGCGACCCTTCTATCTCGCGTGTTTCTGAGGCTGAGGTGGCGATTTGATGGTTGGCCCGATGGGTAACAGCCGAGCCGGGAACAGACCAAAAGCTGAGAGGGGAGTCAGGAAATTCTTGGTTATCATGGGTTGTTCGATTAAACCCCGCAGCTTTTCATCAGTCCGACATACTAAGTGCCATCGTCGTGCCCGCCTTGTGCCATGCAGTCAGGAGAATTACGCAATGACGCGCCCTGCCAGAATCTTCACCTGGATCTTCACCAGCCTGATCACCGTGCTGGCGATACTGGTGGTGGTCATCGCCACGTTCGATTGGAATCGCGCCAAGCCGCTGCTCAACGAGAAGGTTTCCGAGGCCCTGCACCGGCCCTTCGCGATCAACGGCAACCTCGCTGTGCAGTGGCGCACCGAGCCTGAAGAGGGCGGTTGGCGAGCCTGGGTGCCCTGGCCGCACTTCATCGCCGAAGACCTGACCCTGGGCAACCCCGACTGGCTCAAGGAGCCCACCATGGTCGGCTTGGAGAAGGTCGAATTCCGCCTCTCGCCGTTACCGCTGATGTTCCAGCAGATCGTCATTCCGCGCATCGACCTGACCAAGCCCACAGCCAGCCTCAATCGGCTGGCCGATGGCCGTGCTAACTGGACCTTCGATTTCGGCCCGAAAGATGAAAACGCCGAGCCGTCGAAATGGGTACTGGACATCGGCGCCATCGGTTTCGACCAGGGCAACGTCAGCTTCGATGACCAGACCCTGAAAACCAGCATGAAGGTGCAGATCGATCCACTGGGCAAGCCAATCCCGTTCAGCGAGATCGTTGGCAAGGCCAGCGCCGAGAAAGCCGGTGGCGCCCAGGATTATGCCTTCGGCCTCAAGGCGCAAGGCCGCTACAAGGGCCAGCCGGTGTCCGGTACCGGCAAGATCGGTGGCCTGCTGGCCCTGCAGGACGCCAGCCAGCCGTTCCCGCTGCAAGCGGATGTGCGCATTGCCGACACCCATGTAGTGCTCGCCGGTACCCTCACCGACCCGCGCAACCTGGGCGCGCTCGACCTGCGCCTGCGCCTGGCGGGCAGCAGCCTGGGCAATCTCTACCCGCTGACCGGCGTGACCCTGCCGGATACCCCGGCCTATTCCACCGACGGCCACTTGCTTGCCAACCTGCATGCGCCTGAAGGCGCGCGGTTCAGCTACGAAGGCTTCAACGGCAAGATCGGCGACAGTGACATCCATGGTGACCTGGCCTTCGTCGCCAGCCAACCGCGGCCGAAGTTGACTGGCAAGCTGGTCTCCAACCAACTGTTGTTCAAGGACCTGGCGCCGCTGATCGGCGCTGACTCCAACGCCGAGCAGAAGGCCCGTGGCGGAGCCAGCAAGCAGCCCACCGGCAAGGTGCTGCCGGTAGAAGAGTTTCGCACCGAACGCTGGCGCGCCATGGACGCTGACGTCAGCTTCAGCGGCAAGCGCATCGTGCACAGCGAGCAATTGCCCTTCAACGACCTCTCGGCCCATGTCCTGCTGGAAGACGGCGTGCTGCGCCTGGAGCCGCTGCGCTTTGGCGTGGCAGGTGGCAACCTGGCTTCTAACATCCGCCTGGACGGGCGCAGCGTGCCCTTGCAGGGCCGAGCCAAGCTCACTGCCCGGGGCTTCAAGCTCAAGCAATTGTTCCCCAGCTTTGCGCCGATGCAGACCAGCTTTGGTGAGCTCAATGGCGATGCCGACTTGAGTGGCCGGGGCAATTCGGTGGCGGCCCTGCTGGGTACTTCCAACGGCGATCTGCGCCTGCTGATCAACGACGGCGCGATCAGCCGCAGCCTGATGGAGATCGCCGGGCTGAACGTGGGTAACTATGTGGTCGACAAGTTGTTTGGCGACAAGGATGTGAAGATTAACTGCGCCGCGGCGGATGTCGGTATCAAGGATGGCCTGGCGACCACCCGGCTGTTCGTCTTCGATACCGAGAACGCGATCATCTACGTCAATGGCACGGCTAACTTTGCCAGCGAGCAGCTGGATCTGAAGATCACCCCGGAGTCGAAAGGGGTGCGCTTGTTCTCGCTGCGCTCGCCCTTGTACGTGCGCGGGCCGTTTGCCAAACCCAATGCTGGCGTGCAGGCGGTGCCGCTGGCATTGCGTGGAGTAGGGATGGTGGCGTTGGGGCTTGCTGTAGGGCCTGCGGCGGGGTTGCTGGCGCTGATTGCGCCGAGTGGCGATGTGCCCAATCAGTGTACGCCGCTACTGGAGCAGATGCGGGCTGGGAAGGCGCCGGCGGCGGTCAAAGCCAAGAAGTGAAGCGAATCTTACTCATGCGTGGAAGCGGGCTTGCTCCGCGATAGCGATGGTGAACTCACCGACGCTATCGCGGGGCAAGCCCGCTCCCACGTAAGGGTTTGAATCAAAGGCCTTGGAGCAGATCCGCCATGTCATCAGCGTGCTCTTCTTCCTGCGCCAGGATGTCCTCGAAGATCCGCCGAGTAGTCGGGTCACTCTCACCAATGAACTGAATGATCTCGCGATAGCTATCGATCGCGATGCGTTCAGCCACCAGGTCTTCCAGCACCATTTCCTTCAGCGAGTTACCCGCCACGTACTGTGCATGGGAGTTCTTGCTCAGGTTATCCGGATTGAAGTCCGGCTCGCCGCCCAGCTGGACGATCCGCTCAGCCAGCTTGTCGGCATGCTCCGATTCTTGGTTGGCGTGCTCGAGAAACTCCGCGGCAGCAACGCTGGCCTTGATGCCACTGGCCATGAAGTAATGGCGCTTGTAGCGCAGGACACACACCAGCTCGGTTGCCAGTGACTCGTTGAGCACACGCAGGATCTTCTCGCGATCAGCGCTGTAGCCCTCGGTCACCGCCCCTTGCTCGACATGCTGACGGGCACGCTCGCGCAGGGTTTTCACATCGGTCAGTTCAACGTTGCTCATGGTTATCTCCGAAGATTCAGGGTGGTCAGGGTGTCAGGAGGGCTTAGGCGCCGGGCACGGCTTCCTTGTCCTCTTCTCGTTGCTTGCAGGTCTTGAAGCCCTTCGCATCGACATGGCCAGTGGCATCGAAACGCACGTAGTAGGGCTGTTGGTGGCCGTCGCGGTTGAGGATGTAGTCGTTGCAGGTGCCGCCATGGGGCAGATCGATGACATTCGATGGGCTGCCGCCGATGGCAATCACCTTCTGCATGGTCATGCCGTGTTCGACCTGCTTGACCAGCGGTTCATCGCGGTAGGTGACGTAGTCGACCGGGTTCTCTGGGCGGCTGCCGCAGGCGGCCAGGGTGGCGCTGGCCAGAAGGATTGCCAGGGTCTGCTTGTACATGGTCCCGCTCCTTGCTCAGGGTCTGTTTGGTTTGGAACCGCACGACGCGCCAGGAGTTCGATTGCGATGTTCATCGACATGGCGCTAGTGTTGGCCGACTGACCATGGAGAGGGATGGGCGATGAACCAGGATCTGGCCACGCGTTACCCGTTGGTGCTGGTGCCGGGAATGCTCGGTTTTGTGCGGCTGCTGCTCTATCCCTATTGGTTTGGCATCGTCGCCGCGTTGCGCAAAGGTGGCGCGCAGGTGTTCCCGGTGCAGGTGTCGCCGCTGCATTCGAGCGAAGTGCGCGGGGAGCAGTTGCTGGCGATCATCGAGGACATCTGCCAGCGCACCGGGGCTGAGCGGGTCAACTTGATCGGTCATAGTCAGGGTGCGCTCAGCGCCCGCTATGCGGCGGCCAAGCGGCCAGACCGGGTGGCTTCGGTAACCTCGGTCGCAGGCCCCAATCATGGCTCGGAGCTGGCCGACTATCTCGACCATAAGGCGCCTGGCGACTCACCCCATGGGCGCATTCTCAAGGCCGTGCTACATGGCCTAGCGGTGTTGCTGGTGTGGCTGGAGACCGGTTGGCGCCGCGATCCACTGCCAATCGATGTGCACGCCTCGCATCAATCGCTGACCCACCATGGCGTGGCCCGCTTCAACCAGGCTTATCCACAGGGCCTGCCAGAGGTGTGGGGTGGCGAGGGCGCATATGAAGTCAATGGCGTGCGCTACTACTCCTGGTCCGGCACCCTGCAACCAGGGCGCACTGATCAAGGACGTAATCGCTTCGATGGCAGTAACCGCTTCTGCCGCTTGTTCGCCCGCACCTTCGAGCGCGAGAAAGGCCAATGTGACGGCATGGTCGGGCGCAACAGCTCGCACCTGGGTCAGGTGATCGGCGATGACTATCCGCTGGATCACCTGGACATCGTCAACCAGTCACTGGGCGCGGTCGGCAAGGGCGCCGAGCCGGTGCGACTGTTCACCGAACACGCCGCTCGGCTCAAGGCTGCCGGGCTGTAGCGGCGCGGCGTACGGGGGTGGTCCAACGCTCGGCGAGCAGTACCCCGGCCAGGGTCAGCAGGCCGCCATACAGGTGATAGGCGGCCAGCTGCTCGTCCAGCACCCAGGCGGCGATCAGCGCCGTCACCACCGGCAGCAGGTTGAAGAACAAGGTCGTGCGGCTCGGCCCCAGGCGATGCACAGCCTGCATCCACAGTAGTGGGGCAATCATCGAGGCCAGTACGCAGGCGTACAGCACCAGGCTGAGGTTGTGTGGGTTGAGCCCGGTTTTCGCCGACAGCAGGAACAGCGGCAGCAGTACGATGATCGCCACCAGCACTTGCAGGTACAGCAACTGCAACGGCGGCAAACGCAATTGCCACTTCTTCAGCAAGAAGCTGTACAGGGCGTAGGCGAAGGTCGCCACCAGCATCAGCAGGTCGCCGCGATTCAAGCCCTGGTCGAGCAACCCCAGCGGGTGGCCGGCCGACACCACTTCCAGGACCCCAACGAAGGACACCAGCGCCCCGAGCAGTGCGCCGAAGGTCAACCGCTGGCCGAGCCAGGCGATCGACAGGGCCAGGGACATCAACGGCATCAGCGAGAGAATGATGCCCATGTTGGTGGCGCTGGTGATCTCTGCGGCGAAGTAGGCCAGGCTCTGGTACAGGGCCATGCCGAGGATGCCGAGGATGAAGATCTTGCCCAGGTGCGGGCGGATTGCCGGCCAATTACGCCAGACTTTGGGCAGCAGGAACGGGGTGAACAACAGGCCAGCCAGCAGCCAGCGGTAGAAACCGATCTCGGCCGGGAAGATGGCGCCGGCCGAGAGTTTGGTGACTACTGTGTTGCCGGCCCAGATGAGGATGGCCATGAGGGGGAATGCGTAGTTCATGTAACTGGGGCTCTTTGGATAACGACGAGCGTGGGAGCAGGCTGCGGTGGTGAGTTCACTGCCGCTAGCGCGGGGCAAGCCCGCTCCCACGATGACCGTCATTATCCTTCTGTCTGTATGCAGACCTATACTTGCATCCAGACAACCCACCCCTAGATCCAGACAATGACCGGCAAATACCTCGCCATCCCCCAGTTCGACCAGCTCCCCGCCCCGGTCTACTTTCGCTACGACGAATTCGGCGCCGACACCATCAGCGCGCCCCATCGCCACACCTGGGGCCAGCTCAACTACGCCGCCCACGGCGTGATGCACCTGGATGTCGACGGCCAGCGCTTCATCTCACCGCCGCATCTGGCGGTGTGGGTGCCACCCGGCTGTGAGCATGGTTGCTACAACCCCCAGGCCATCGTCTATCGCTCGGTCTATTTGCACCGCGACCTGTGCCACGACTTGCCGCAGCAGCCCTGTAGCCTGGTGATCAGCGACATTCTCAAGGCGATCCTCAGCGATTTTGCCCGTCGTGACCTCAAGGTCGCCCAGGATCAGTGCGACCTGCGCCTGACCCAAGTCCTGCTCGATCAGCTGCACCTGTCGCCGACCCAGGCCTGCTACCTGCCGTTCGCCCGCAGCGAAGGCTTGAGCCAGATTCTCGACGCCCTCAGCGCCGAGCCAGGCGACAACCGCCCCTTGGCCGACTGGGCCGCGCGTATCCATGTCAGCGAGCGCACCCTGGCCCGGCAGTTTCTGCGCGAGCTGGGCATGAGCTTTGGTGAATGGCGGCTGCGCTTGCGCTTCTTGCGCGCGATCGAGGCGCTGGAGGCCGGCACGCCGATCCAGTCGATCGCCTTCGATCTTGGCTACAGCAGCGCCTCGGCGTTCATCGCCATGTTCCAGCGCCAGGCGCACTGCACGCCGCAGCAGTATCGCCGGCAGGCGCGCGCGGCCTGAGCAGGGGGTGGGCATTGTTGGCTACACTCAGGCGCATGTCCGTGCATCGGGCGCGGAGACAAGGAGACCACTCCATGAAGATGCTGCAAGTGCCGTTGCTGGTGTTGGGTGTGTTGATCAGTGCACAGGGATTCGCCGCCACTGCCCAGCAGGAGAAAATGAAGACCTGCAATGCCGAGGCTACCGAGCAAACCCTCAAGGGCGATGAGCGCAAGGCGTTCATGAGCAAATGCCTGAAAGCCACCCAGCAGGAAAAGATGAAGAGCTGCAACGCCACCGCGACCGAAAAGGCGCTCAAGGGTGATGAGCGCAAGGCCTACATGAGCGACTGCCTGAAGAAGAAATGACCTGCGCCTATGTTTGCCGGGCGAAGGCTGGCAGACTGCGGATCTTTTCCGCTGTCTGCCCCTGAGGCTGTATGACTTTCACCCCTCGCCAAGTCACTCTGGCCAGCTGGATCATCGTGTTTGCCGGCCTGCTGCTGGCGCTGCCGCTGAAGTTGCTGCCGAGCCTGCTGGCCGGCCTGCTGGTCTTCGAATTGGTCAACATGCTCACCCCCAGGTTGCAGCCATTGATCGCCGGGCAGCGTGCGCGCTGGCTGGCCGTGGCGCTGCTCGGCACTCTGGTCGTCACTACCCTGACCCTGTTGATTGCCGGCGCTTTCAGCTTCCTGCTGCACGAAGCGGAGAATCCTGGCGCGTCGTTGGACAAGTTCATAGGTCTGGTCGAGCGCGCCCGTGGGCAGTTGCCGCCGTTCATCGAAGGCTACCTGCCGGCCAGTGCGGCCGAGTTCAAAGTGGCGATTGGTGACTGGCTCAAGAGCCATCTGGGTGAGCTGCAGCTGGTAGGCAAGGGCATGGCGCACATGTTCGTCACCTTGCTGATCGGCATGATTCTCGGCGCCATCATTGCCTTGCAGCGCATCCCGGACATTTCCCGGCGCAAACCTCTGGCCGCCGCGCTGTTCGAGCGTCTGAGCCTGCTGGTCAAGGCGTTTCGCAATATCGTTTTCGCCCAGATCAAGATTTCCCTGCTCAACACCTTCTTCACCGGCATCTTCCTGGCGGTGGTGTTGCCGATGTTCGGCGTGCACCTGCCGCTGACCAAGACCCTGATCGTGTTGACCTTCCTGCTGGGGTTGCTGCCGGTAATCGGCAACTTGATGTCCAACACCTTGATCACCATCGTTGGTCTGTCGCTGTCGATCTGGGTGGCGGTGGCGGCGTTGGGTTATCTGATCGTGATCCACAAGGTCGAGTACTTCCTCAACGCGCGGATCGTAGGTGGGCAGATCAGTGCCAAATCGTGGGAATTGCTCTTGGCCATGCTGGTGTTCGAGGCGGCGTTTGGTTTGCCGGGGGTGGTGGCGGGGCCGATCTACTACGCCTATTTGAAGAGTGAGTTGCGCCGGGCTGAGTTGGTCTGAGGGTTGAGTTCGTCAGTACCTGCCTCTTCGCGGGCAAGCCCGCTCCCACAGGGTTCAGTGCAACGGTTACTACGGTGCTGAGCCTGTGAAATTTGGCTCAGCGCAATCATCAGAACAACGCTGAACCTGTGAAATTTGGTTCAGCGCAATCATCAGAACAACGCTGAACCTGTGGGAGCGGGCTTGCCCGCGAAGAGGCCGGGACAGACTGGCGAAATGACTCAGACAGTTCCGTAGCGCTTGCGCGCCTCGATCGCCAGACCACTACCAATGCTGCCAAAGATATTGCCTTCGACATGCCGGGCATTGGGCAGCATCGCCGCCACGCTGTTGCGCAGCGCCGGGATCCCGCTCGAACCACCGGTAAAGAACACCGTATCCACCTGGCTCTCAGTGACCCCGGCCTTGTTCAGCAACTCGCTGACACTGCCGCGTACCCGCTCCAGCAAACCGTCGATGGCCTCCTCGAACACTGCCCGGGTCAGCTCCACACCCAGCTCTGGCTCGATCCGACGCATGTCGATGCGCCGGCTCGGCTGCTCGGTCAGTTCGATCTTGCTGGCTTCCACTTCCATGGCCAGCCAGTGCCCGGCACGCTGCTCGATGACCTTGAACAGGCGGTCGATACCCAGCGCGTCTTCGATGTCATAGCGCATGCTGCCCAACGCCAGCTGCGATTTCTGCGAGTACACCGAGTTGATGGTGTGCCAGGTCGCCAGGTTCAGGTGGTAGCTGGTCGGCATCAGGGCGCCGCTCTTCATCCGGCTGCCATAACCAAACAACGGCATCACGCCCTGCAGGCTGAGCTGTTTGTCGAAGTCGGTCCCGCCGATGTGCACACCGCCAGTGGCGAGGATGTCGCTCTGGCGCTCATCCAGCAGATGACGTTCCGGCGACAGGCGGATCAGCGAGAAGTCGGAAGTACCCCCGCCGATGTCGACGATCAGCACCAGCTCTTCGCGGTCGATGCCCGACTCATAGTCGAAGGCCGCGGCGATCGGCTCGTACTGGAACGACACGTCCTTGAAGCCGATCTTGCGCGCGACGTCGGCCAGGGTGTCCTCGGCCTCCTGGTCGGCAGCCGGGTCTTCATCGACGAAGAACACCGGACGGCCCAGTACCACCTGCTCGAACTCGCGGCCGGCAGCGGCCTCGGCACGCTTTTTCAGCTCGCCGATGAACATCCCCAGCAGGTCCTTGAACGGCAGCGCAGTGCCGAGCACGCTGGTGTCATGCTTGATCAGCTTGGAGCCGAGCAGGCTCTTGAGCGAGCGCATCAAGCGCCCTTCGTAGCCTTCCAGGTACTCGTGCAGGGCCAGGCGGCCGTATACCGGGCGACGCTCCTCGATATTGAAGAAGACCACCGAGGGCAAGGTGATCTTGCCTTCTTCCAGGGCGATCAGCGATTCGGCACCTGGGCGGTGCCAGCCGACCGTGGAGTTGGAGGTACCAAAGTCGATGCCCAGGGCGCGGGCCGGGGATACGTCGGACATGAAAAATAGCTTCCGGAGGCAAAACGGCCGCGCAGTTTATGCCAGTGGCCAGCAGAATCAAGACCAGTCGTCTGCTCTCGAGCAACCCCAAGCTGCCCTTGAAAGGCTATGCTTGACCCCTATCTTCAGAAGCAACGTGCAATTTCTCATTGGTGATCCATAGATGGACTTCAAAGACTATTACAAGATACTCGGCGTAGAGCCCACCGCGGACGACAAGGCGATCAAGGCCGCGTACCGCAAGCTGGCGCGCAAGTATCACCCCGATGTCAGCAAGGAGCGCGACGCCGAGGACAAGTTCAAAGAGGCCAACGAGGCCTACGAAGTGCTCGGCGACGCGCAGAAACGCGCCGAATTCGACGAGATCCGCAAGTATGGCGGCCAACATGGCCGGCCGTTCCAGGCACCCCCTGGCTGGCAGAGCCGGGGTGGTGCGGGTGCTGGCGGTGGCTTCGAAGGCGGCGATTTCTCGGATTTCTTCAGCTCGATCTTCGGCGCCCGGAGTGGCAGCCCGTTCGGTCGTGGCCAGCAGCAACAACA
Organism: Pseudomonas urmiensis; assembly: GCF_014268815.2. NCBI lineage: Bacteria > Pseudomonadati > Pseudomonadota > Gammaproteobacteria > Pseudomonadales > Pseudomonadaceae > Pseudomonas > Pseudomonas urmiensis. Next base: position 99,481 of record NZ_JABWRE020000002.1, on the reverse strand, counting down.
ACGTAGCGCGGGCAGGCGAGGGCAGGACGTGGAACTGGAGCTGGCAGTCTTTCTTGAAGAGACGCTGAATAACGAGTCCAAGCAGATCAGCTTCCAGGTCCCGCAGACCAATGGCGCCGGCCAGCGTACCGGGTTCACCACCAAGACCCTCAACGTCAAGATTCCAGCTGGTGTTGCCGACGGCGAGCGTATCCGCCTCAAAGGCCAAGGCGCGCCCGGTGTCGGCGGCGGCGCCAATGGCGACTTGTTCCTGACCATTCGCATGGCACCGCACCCGCTGTTCGATGTCGAAGGTCATGACCTGATCATCACCGTGCCGCTGGCGCCGTGGGAGGCTGCGCTGGGTGCCAAGGTTGAAGTGCCGACCCTGAGCGGCAAGATCAACCTGACCATCCGCCCCGACAGCCAGAGCGGCCAGCGCCTGCGGATCAAGGGCCGGGGCCTGGCGACCAAGCACGGCGAGCGCGGTGACTTGTATGCCCAGCTCAAGGTGGTCATGCCGACCCAGTCGGATGCCGAGACCCGCGAATTGTGGAGCAAGCTGTCCGAGAAAGCCGCGTTCAATCCGAGGACACAATGGAGTAGTTGATCATGAGCAGCACCCTGATCGTTCAACTGGACATGCGTACCCTCTGTCAGGAAGCCAACCTTTCGGCCGACTGTGTGATCGAAATCGTCGAACATGGGATTGTTGAACCTTCAGGGCGAACGCCTGAAGACTGGCTGTTCGACGACCGCGCGCCGGTGACGGTCAAGCGTGCGGTGAAGCTGCATGATCAGCTTGAGCTGGAGTGGGAAGGCGTAGCGCTGGCGCTGGAGCTGCTTGAAGAAGTGCAGCATCTGCGCAGTGAGAACAGCATGCTCCGGCAGCGCCTGGGGCGTTTCACCCAGCTGTAGAAACATCTGGTATCACGTGGGAGCGGGCTTGCCCCGCGATAGCGAGGGTAATTGCACTGCTGCTATCGCGGGGCAAGCCCGCTCCCACGTACGCGACTACTGTGGCTGTGCGCCGGGGTTCAACACCAGCTGCATGAAGGTCAAATCCAGCCAGCGGCCAAACTTCACCCCCACCTGCGCCATCTGCCCGGTGACCACGAACCCCAGCCGCTCATGCAGGCGCACCGACGCCGCATTGCCACTCTCGATCGCGGCCACCATCACATGCTTGCCACACGCCCGGGCCCGTTCCAGCAGTGCCTGCATCAGCACCGGGCCCAGGCCCTTGCCGCGCTGATCATCGCGCACGTACACCGAATGCTCGACGGTGTAGCGAAACCCCTCGAACGGCCGCCAGTCGCCAAACGACGCATAACCCAGCACGCCACTGGCATCCACCGCCACCAGGATCGGATAGCCCTGCTGCGCCCGCGCCGCAAACCAGGCTTGGCGGTTGGCCAGGTCGACCGGGGTTTCGTTCCAGATCGCCGTGGTGTTGCGCACGGCATCGTTGTAGATGTCGAGGATGCCCGGCACATCGCCTGGCAGGGCATCGCGGATCTCGTAACTCATGACAAGCGTCTCGCAGGGGAAGTGGGTGCAGATTAAATGGTTACCAGCCCGCGCACACCTTCGGCCTGCATGTTTTCCCCACGCCCCTGCTGGATGATCTCGCCACGGGCCATGACCAGGTAGTGGTCGGCAAGCTCGGCGGCAAAATCGTAGAACTGCTCGACAAGTAAAATGGCCATGTCGCCACGGTCGGCCAGCGTGCGGATCACCGCGCCAATCTCCTTGATCACCGACGGCTGGATGCCCTCGGTCGGTTCGTCGAGGATCAGCAGCCGCGGACGGCTGGCCAGGGCGCGGCCGATGGCCAACTGTTGCTGCTGACCACCGGAGAGGTCGCCGCCGCGGCGTTGCTTCATCTGCTCCAGCACCGGGAACAGCTCGTAGATGAACGCCGGCACCTCGCGGGCTTCGCGCGCCGGAAAGCGCGACAGGCCCATCAGCAGGTTTTCCTCGACGCTCAGGCGCGGGAAGATCTCGCGGCCCTGGGGCACGTAGGCGATGCCGGCGTGGACCCGTTGTTGTGGCTTGAGATTGGTGATGGCTTTGTCTTCCCAGTGCACGCTGCCTTCGCGTGCCGGGACCAGGCCCATCAGGCAGCGCAGCAGGGTGGTCTTGCCCACCCCGTTGCGCCCGAGCAGGCAGGTGACTTCACCGATCTTGGCCTCGAACGACAGGCCGCGCAGGATGTGGCTGCCGCCGTAGTACTGGTGCAGGGTGTCGATTTTCAGCATGAGTAGTCCCTTGATGTCCGTGGGAGCGGGTCTGCCCCGCGACAGCGACGGTGAATCCACTACCGCCATCGCGGGGCAAGCCCGCTCCCACGTAATGAAAATGAACGGCTTCAGCGGCCTAGATAAACCTCGATCACCCGTTCATCCGCCTGCACCTGTTCCAGCGATCCTTCGGCCAGCACACTGCCCTGGTGCAGCACGGTGACATGGTCGGCAATGCTGCCGACAAAGCCCATGTCATGCTCCACCACCATCAGCGAATGCTTGCCGGCCAGGCCTTTGAACAGCTCGGCAGTGAATTCGGTCTCGGCATCGGTCATGCCCGCCACCGGTTCGTCGAGCAGCAACAGCTGCGGCTCCTGCACCAGCAGCATGCCGATCTCGAGAAACTGCTTCTGCCCATGCGACAACAGCCCGGCCTGGCGCGCAGCCAGCGGCAGCAGGCGCACGGTGCTGAGCACCTCGTCGATGCGCTGTCGCTGCTCGCCCGACAGCCGCGCAGCCAGGCTGGCCCACACCGACTTGTCGGTTTTCAGCGCCAGCTCGAGATTTTCGTAAACCGTCAGCGCTTCGAACACGGTGGGTTTCTGGAACTTACGGCCAATCCCGGCCTGGGCAATCTGGTACTCGCTCATGCGGGTCAGGTCGAGGGTGTCGCCGAAGAACGCCGTGCCGGTATCCGGCCGGGTCTTGCCGGTGATCACGTCCATCAGGGTGGTCTTGCCGGCGCCGTTAGGGCCGATGATGCAGCGCAGCTCGCCGACCCCGATGTACAGGTTCAGTGCATTGAGCGCCTTGAAACCATCGAAACTGACGCTGATGTCTTCCAGGCTCAACACAGTGCCGTGGCGCACCTCCAGGCCTTTGCCGCGGCGCTGGCCAAGGCCGATGGCATCGCGGCCAGCACCTAACTGATCGAACACCGGTTCGAGCATGAACTCGGGGTGTACCGGGGGCACGCCTTTCATGGCTGGCTCCTTTTCTTCAACAGGCCGACCACACCCTTGGGCAGGTAGAGGGTGACGACAATGAACAGCGCACCGAGGAAGAACAGCCAGAACTCCGGGAAGGCCACGGTGAACCAACTCTTCATGCCATTGACCAGACCGGCGCCGAGTAGCGGCCCGATCAGCGTGCCACGCCCGCCCAACGCGACCCACACTGCGGCTTCGATGGAGTTGGTCGGCGACATCTCGCTGGGGTTGATGATGCCCACCTGCGGCACGTACAACGCCCCGGCCAGGCCACACAGGACGGCGCTGAGCACCCACACCAGCAGCTTGAAGCCGCGCGGGTCGTAGCCGCAGAACATCAGCCGGTTTTCCGCATCACGCAGCGCGGTAAGCAGCCGGCCAAACTTGCTCACGGTCAGCCGCCAGCACAGGAACAAGCTCGCCAGCAACAAGCCGACCGTGAGCAGGAACAACACCGCCCGGGTGCCTTGCGCGGCGATATCGAAGCCCAGGATGGTGCGAAAGCTGGTAAAGCCGTTGTTGCCGCCAAAGCCGGTCTCGTTACGGAAGAACAGCAGCATGCCGGCGAACGTCAGCGCCTGGGTCATGATCGAGAAGTACACGCCCTTGATCCGCGAGCGGAAGGCGAACCAACCAAACACCAGCGCCAGCAGGCCCGGCGCCAGCACCACCAGGCACATGGCCCAGGCGAAGTGCTGGGTGCCGGCCCAGTACCAGGGCAGCTCGGTCCACGACAGGAAGATCATGAAGCCCGGCAGGCTATCGCCGGCGGCCTGGCGCATCAGGTACATGCCCATGGCGTAGCCGCCCAGGGCGAAGAACAGCCCATGGCCGAGCGACAGCAGCCCGGCGTAGCCCCAGACCAGGTCCAGGGCCAGGGCGACGATGGCGTAGCAGAGGATCTTGCCGACCAGCGTCAGGGTATAGGCCGATACCTGCAGCGGGTGATCTGCCGGCAGCAGCGACAGCAGCGGCAGGGCCAGCAACAGCAGGACGACGGCGATGCCGATAGCCAGCGGTTCATCAGTCGATTACCCGTCCCTTGAGGGCGAACAGGCCTTGCGGACGCTTCTGGATGAACAGGATGATCAGCGCAAGGATGAGGATTTTGCCCAGTACCGCACCCATCTGCGGCTCCAGCAATTTGTTGGCGATGCCCAAGCCAAACGCGGCCCACAGGCTACCGGCGAGTTGCCCGACACCGCCGAGCACCACCACCAGGAACGAGTCGATGATGTAGCTCTGGCCAAGATCCGGGCCGACGTTGCCGACCTGGCTCAGGGCCACCCCACCAAGGCCAGCGATCCCCGAGCCGAGGCCGAAGGCGAGCATGTCTACCCGGCCTGTGGAGACGCCGCAGCAGGCGGCCATGTTGCGGTTTTGGGTCACCGCACGCACGTTAAGGCCCAGACGGGTGCGATTGAGCAGCAGCCAGGTCAGCAGCACCACAGCCAGAGCGAAGCCGATGATCACCAGGCGGTTATAGGGCAAGACCAGGTTGGGCAGCACCTGGATGCCGCCCGACAGCCAGGCCGGGTTGGCCACTTCGACGTTCTGCGCGCCGAACAGCAGGCGGATCGCCTGGATCAGGATCAAGCTGATGCCCCAGGTCGCCAGCAGGGTTTCCAGCGGCCGGCCATACAGATGGCGGATCACCGTGCGCTCCAGCGCCATGCCGACCCCGGCACTGACGGCGAAGGCCACAGGCAGGGCGATCAGCGGGTAGAACTCGATGGCCCCGGGCAGGTAGCGCTGCAGCAGCACCTGGACCATGTAGGTGCTGTAGGCGCCGAGCATGAGCATCTCGCCATGGGCCATGTTGATCACCCCGAGCAGGCCGAAGGTGATCGCCAGGCCCAGTGCCGCGAGCAACAGGATCGAACCTAGCGACAGGCCGCTGAAGGCCTGGCCGAGCAGCTCGCCGATCAGCAACTTGCGTTTGACCTGGGCCAGGCTGGTTTCAGCCGCGGTGCGTACGGCCGCATCGTTTTCGGCGCCAGGCTGCAGCAGCGCCTCCAGGCGCGTGCGGGCCAAGGGGTCGCCGGTTTCACCGAGCAAGCGCACCGCCGCCAGGCGTACGGCCGGTTCGCTGGCGCCCAGTTGCAGGTTGGCCAGGGCCAGGCCGAGGGCGGCGTGCACGGCGGCGTCCTGTTCGCTGGCGAAGCGTCGGTCGAGAAAGGCCATTTGCGCTGGTTGGGCGCTGCGTTGCAGCTCGCTGGCAGCGGCCAGGCGCACGCTGGCATCGTCGCTGAACAGTTGGTGGCTGGCCAAAGCGTTGCCGATCAGCCCACGCAAGCGGTTGTTCAGGCGCACTTTGCGGGTGTCGTCGGGCGCGATGCGGCCTTGCTTGAGCGAGCTGAGCAGGGCCAGCCGAGTGGGGTCTGGCTGCGCCGCCCAGTCCTGGAGCAGGCGCGCCTGCTCAGCGGGTTTGGCGCTGAGGAAAAATTCGCCTTCGCTGGCCTGGGTTGCCAGGGGCAGCAGCAGGAGCAGGGCGAGCAGAAGTCGATACATGGGGTATCCCTGGACGAGGGTGGTGTATTCATCGCGGGGCAAGCCCGCTCCCACGGAGATTGCACAGGTTTTCGAAACGTGCTCGTTACCTGTGGGAGCGGGCTTGCCCGCGAATGGCCGCGTAGCGGCCACAGCCAATCAGTTACCTTTCACGGCGTAATCTGGCCGCTTGTCATTCCCCGGAATGAACGGGCTCCAAGGCTGCGCCCGCAGTGGCTGCTCGGTCTCCCAGACCACGCTGAACTGCCCGTCATCCTGGATCTCGCCGATCATCACTGGCTTGTGCAGGTGGTGGTTGGTCTTGTCCATGGTCAAAGTGAAACCGGACGGTGCCTTGAAGCTCTGTCCGGCCAGCGCCTCGCGCACTTTGTCGACATCGGTCGATTTGGCCTTCTCGGCCGCCTGCGCCCACATATGGATACCGACGTAGGTGGCTTCCATCGGGTCGTTGGTCACGGCTTTGTCAGCGCCCGGCAGGTTCTTGGCCTTGGCATAGGCCTTCCAGTCGGCGACGAACTTCTGGTTGACCGGGTTATCCACCGACTCGAAGTAGTTCCACGCCGCCAGATGCCCCACCAATGGCTTGGTGTCGATGCCGCGCAGTTCCTCTTCGCCGACCGAGAACGCCACCACCGGCACGTCGGTCGCCTTCAGGCCCTGGTTGGCCAGCTCTTTGTAGAACGGCACGTTGGAGTCGCCGTTGACGGTGGAGATCACTGCCGTCTTGCCGCCTGCGGAAAACTTCTTGATGTTGGCGACGATGGTCTGGTAATCGCTATGGCCGAACGGCGTGTAGACCTCTTCGATGTCCTTGTCGGCCACGCCTTTGCTGTGCAGGAAGGCGCGCAGGATCTTGTTGGTGGTGCGCGGATAGACGTAGTCGGTGCCCAACAGGAAGAAGCGCTGGGCGCTGCCACCGTCTTCGCTCATCAGGTACTCGACCGCCGGGATCGCCTGCTGGTTGGGTGCTGCGCCGGTGTAGAACACGTTCGGCGACATCTCTTCACCCTCGTACTGCACCGGGTAGAACAGCAGGCCGTTGAGCTCTTCGAACACTGGCAGCACCGACTTGCGCGACACCGAGGTCCAGCAGCCGAACACCACCGCCACCTTGTCCTGGGTCAGCAACTGGCGGCTCTTCTCGGCGAACAGCGGCCAGTTGGACGCCGGGTCGACCACCACCGGTTCGAGCAGCTTGCCATTGACCCCGCCCTTGGCGTTGATCTGCTCGATGGTCATCAAGGCCATGTCCTTGAGCGAGGTCTCGGAAATCGCCATGGTCCCGGACAGCGAATGCAGGATGCCGACCTTGATGGTCTCGGCGGCCTGGATGCTCCAGCTAAGGCCCATCGCCGCAATCGATGCGCTGAGGGTAAAAGCCTTGATCAGACTGCGACGCTTCATGTGCTCTCTCCGTTGAGTTTTTTATGGTGTTGGCAACCCGGGAGAGGGCATGTGCAAGGGGTGTGCCCAGTTTTTGGACACGGCAAAGCCGCCGTTTTTCGGGGCTTGCAGAGGTGGGGGTGGAGAAATGAGGTCCAGCTTGGTGCCAGTAGGCCCTGCGTGCACAGGATTGGGGCCGCTGTGCGGCCCTTCGCGGCGGTTCGGCGTCCTGACAAGCCCGCCCTAACAGGTGCGCGCTATCCCTGTGGGAGCGGGCTTGCCAGGACGCCGAACCGCCGCGAAGGGCCGCACAGCGGCCCCACAGGCTTTCAGTCTTGCGCGTTGCTGACAGCCGCGCGCGGATGACGACGGCTACGCACGAACTGATAAGTCACCGCCAGGATCACGAACCACAACGGCGTCACGATCAACGCCTTGCGCGTGTCGTCTTCCAGGGCCAGCAGCACCAGGATGCCGGCGAAGAACACCAGGCACACGTAGCACATGAAGCGCCCGCCCGGCATCTTGTAGGTCGAAGCCTGGTGCAGCGCCGCGCGCTGGACGCGGTACTTCAGGTACGACAGCAGGATCAGCGTCCAGACGAACATGAACAGTAGCGCCGATACGGTCGTGACCAGGGTGAACGCCTCGACCACATCAGGGATCACGTAGATCAACACCGCCCCCAGCAGCAGGCAGGTGCACGAGAACAACAGACCATTGGCCGGTACCGCGCGACGCGAGAGTTTCTCGAACGCCTTGGGCGCATCGCCCTCCTGGGCCAAGCCGAACAGCATGCGGCTGGTGGAGAACACGCCGCTGTTGGCTGAGGAGGCCGCCGAGGTCAGCACCACGAAGTTGATGATGCTCGCCGCTGCCGGCAGGCCCGCCAGCACGAACAACTCAACGAACGGGCTCTTGCCCGGCACTACGTCGCGCCATGGCGTGACGGCCATGATCGCGATCAGCGCCAGCACGTAGAACACGATGATGCGGATCGGGATCGAGTTGATCGCCCGTGGCAGGGTGCGTTGCGGGTCCTTGGCTTCGGCGGCAGTGGTGCCCACCAGCTCGATGCCGACGAAGGCGAACACGGCGATCTGGAAGCCGGCGAAGAAACCCATCAGGCCATGCGGGAACATCCCGCCGTCGTTCCACAGGTTGGCCAGTTGCGCGGTGCGCCCGCTCGGCGATTCGAAGCCGGTGATGACCATGTACAGGCCAGTGGCGACCAGGCCGAGGATGGCGACGATCTTGATCATGGCGAACCAGAACTCAAGCTCGCCGAACATCTTCACGGTGACCAGGTTCAGCGACAGCAGCAGCGCCACGCAGGTCAGCGCCGGTATCCACTGGGGCAGGTCAGGGAACCAGAACTGTGAATAGGCGGCAATGGCGACGACGTCGGCGATACCCGTGACCACCCAGCAAAACCAGTAGGTCCAACCGGTGAAGTAGCCGGCCCAAGGCCCGAGCAGGTCGGCCGAGAAGTCGATGAAGGATTTGTAGTTGAGGTTCGACAGCAGCAGCTCGCCCATCGCCCGCATGACGAAGAACAGCATGAAGCCGATGATCATGTAGACGAAGATGATCGACGGGCCGGCGAGGCTGATGGTCTTGCCCGAGCCCATGAACAGGCCGGTGCCGATCGCGCCGCCGATGGCGATCAATTGGATGTGGCGGTTGGTCAGGTTGCGTTGTAGATGCTGGTCATCAGCAGGCGTGGAGGAGGTCCGGGTCATTGGCTGCATTCCATTGAGGGTCAGTCTTTTTGTGCGAGCCGAGTAGGCTAACACGCGCGTCCCAATTCGGGGCGCGACAGATCGACACGACATCTGTGCTGTTTTTGTCCTCATCGCGGGGCAAGCGCGCTGCCACGAATTGCAAATGCTTCGTGGGAGCGGGCTTGCCCCGCGATGAGGCCATCAGTTCAGAATCAGGCCCTAGCCATCACCCTGCGCCGCACCACCAGGCTATCGACCATCCACATCACCAGCATCGACACCCCCACCAGCGGGAACGCCACGCCCAGCACCAGCATCACCACCGTCGCCGTCTTCCAGCGCGGCAGGTCATGACGCAACGGCGGTACCCCCAGCCCACCCGTCGGCCGGCGTTTCCACCACATCACCAGGCCACTGACCGAGCCCAGCAGAATCATCAGGCACACCAGCAAAATGATGATCTGGTTCAGCGCCCCGAACATCTTGCCCTCATGCAGCATCACCCCAAGCTCGGTGGCCCGGGCGACTGGGCTGTAGTCCTGCCAGCGCACATCCGCCAGCACCTTGCCGGTGTACTGGTCGACATGCAGGGTGGCGTCGTTACGCGGATCATCAGCGAACACCGCCAGGGTGAACACGCCATCGGCAGTGGTCGGCAGGGTGATGCTGTAGCCAGGCTCGACCTGGCGATGGGTGGCGATGTCCTCAACCTGCTGCAGGCTGACCTGCGGCGCGGCCGGGGCGCTCGACATCATGTGATGGCCAGCATGTTCGGCATGCGCGCCGGACTGCGGCATGGGCGTGTTCTCCATCGCCCAAGGCACGGTCTGGCGATGCGCCTGGTTGAGCACGCGAGCTTGTTGGTCCGACGTGGGCACGTCATTCCACATGGCAGCCGGGAAGCGATTCCACAAATCGGCATACTGCTTGCCCCACAGGCCGGTCCAGGTCATGCCGCTGAGCAGCATCAACAGCAGCAGCGCCGAGCCCCAGAAGCCACTGACCGCATGCAGGTCGCGCCACAGCACCCGGCCGCGGGCAGACAGGCGTGGCCACAGCACACCGGCACTGTTGCGCCCGCGCGGCCACCACAGGTACAGCCCCGACACGACCAGGACGATGCCCCAGCCAGCCGCCAGCTCCACCAGGCGATCGCCCACGGTGCCGACCATCAGCTCGCCGTGCAGGGCGCGGGCCACGGCTTGCAGGTTCTGCTTGGCGTCTTGCTCACCGAGCACCTTGGCGCTGTATGGGTCGACGAACACGTTCAGTTCGCGGCCGCCGTCATGCACCACGAACTGCGCGCTGCGCTCGGCGTTGAGTGGGGGCAGGTATTGGGCCACATGCCCCTGCGGGTAGGCCTGGTGCACCTGGCTGAGCAGGGTGTCGGCGTCTTGGCGGTGATGACCGGCCTCGACCACCATCAGCTCGCGGTACATCAGCGGGTCGAGCTGTGGCTTGAACAGGTAGATGATCCCGGTGATCGCCAGCAGGATCATGAATGGCGCGACGAACAGCCCGGCGTAGAAATGCCAGCGCCAAGCCAGGTTATAGAAGGAAATGCGTGGTCCGCTCATGGAACCTCCCATCGGCAAGGTGAAAGGGCGCGTCCGTAGCCGCGCCCATTGTTGTTGTCAGAAGCTGATATCGACCTTGGTCCAGAAGGTCCGGCCTGGCTCGCTAACCGGCTGTGGATCGCTGGCCGGATAGCCGAACCCGGCGTTCCCGGCCAGGTTCAAGTGCTCGGCGTAGGCTTTGTCGAACAGGTTGTCGACGCCCGCGCTGAGCTTGAGGTTGTTGTTCACCTTGTAGGCACCATTGAGCGAGAACACCCCAAAGCCTGCGCTTTTTTCGTAGTCCTTGCCGACCACGTTGCCTTGGTTTTCGGCGATGCGATTCTGCGCCGCCACCAGTCGCCACAACGCCCCAGTGCTCCACTTGTCCTGGCTGTAGGTCAGGCCCAGGCGGCTTTCCAGGGGCGGCATCTGTGGCAGCGCTTTGCCATCACTGCTGTTCTTGCCCCAAGCGTAGGCCAGGGTCGCGTCGGCTTTCCAGTTTTCCGACAGCTTGTAGGCTGCGCCAAGTTCGCCGCCCATGATCCGAGCGTCGATGTTCTGCGCCTGGGAGGTGCTCATGCCCATCATGCCGGTGCGGTAGTCGAACAGGATGTAGTCGCGGATCTGCCCGACATAGCCCGAGGCCCAGGCCTCCATGCGCTCGTCGCGGTACTGGATACCGAAATCGAGCTGGGTGGTCTTCTCCGGCTTGATGCCGTCAAAGGCATTGGCTGCACCGGCCGGGCCTTGCTTGGGCGAGAACAGCTCCCAGTAATCGGGGAAGCGCTGGGCATGGCCGAGGCCGATGTAAGTGGTTGCCGAAAGCGCCGCCAGATCATGCTCATAGCGCACGAAACCGCTGGGCAGGGTGTCGGCGCGGGTGTCGCCGCCGGTGGCGCTGGTCTGGCGGAAATCGCGGGCAGAGGCGCGGTCCAGGCGCGCACCGGTAATCAGACGGTCAGCGCCTGTGGCGTACCAGGTCAGTTCGCTGAACAGCCCATAGTTATGGAAGTCGGCATCCTTGGTCCATGACTGGCCCTTGTGCGCATCGACGCCCATGCCGCCGCGCTTGCGGTGCTCGTTGGTCTGGGCATCGATGCCGCTGATCAACTGCACATCGGCCCAGCGCCAAGTGGCCTTGATCCGCGCGCCCAGGGTGCGACGGTCGACGTTGCTGACCATCGGCATGCCCATCATGCCGCTGCCTGACGGTGTGCGCAGGCTGTAGTTGTCCATCACGTGGTCGGCGTAGTTGTAGTAGACCTGCGCCTCGATCTTGTCGAGCACCTCGCCGAGGTTGGATTTCTCGAAACGCAAGCCGAGGCTTTCGCGCTTGAACTGCGAGCCGTCCATGCCACGTCCGGCGTAGCGCGCCTCGCCATCGCCCTTGCCGGCGGTGAGTTCGAGCAGGGTGTCGGCGTCCGGGGTCCAGCCGAGGGTGAGGTCGCCGTTCCACTTGTCCCAGCGCGAGGGCACGCTGTCGCCGTTGCCGTCTTGATAGTCGTCGGAGCGCGATTGGTTGCCGACAAAGCGCGCATAGGCCTGGCTGTTGCCGGCAGCTGCGTCGAGGACTTTGTCGAAGCGGCCGTTGGAACCGGCCAGCAGGCTGGCGTTGACCCGGCTGCCGAGCGTGCCGAAGCGTTCCGGCTCGCGTTCGAAGAGGATGGTCCCCGCCGAACCGCCCGGCCCCCAGATCACGCTTTGCGGGCCTTTGATCACGGTCAGGCGGTCGTAGGTTTCCGGCGAAATGTAGGAGGTCGGGGCGTCCATTCGGTTGGGGCAGGCGCCGAGCATCACGCCGCCGTTGGTGAGGATGTTCAGGCGCGAGCCGAACATGCCGCGCAACACCGGATCGCCATTGGTGCCACCGGAGCGAATCGCCGAGAAGCCCGGGATGGTCTTCAGGTAATCGGCGCCGTCGCTGGCCGGTACTGGCTGGCGTGGGTCCTTGGGGTTGGTGACGATGGTCAGCGGCGAGCTGGGCGCGACAGCGGTGATTACCGTCGGGCTGAGCTCGGCAGAATCGTGCTCATGGCCTTGGTGGCCGGGCTCGGCCGCCAGCGCCAGGGGGGCCAGCAGCGAGCCGCAGAGCACGGCGATGGTCCCGCGCAGGGACAGGGCAAAAACAGGGGTGCAGCCGGACATAATGATTCCAGTCGATCAGTCATGAGTGGGCGCGAAGCCTCCTGGCTCCGTGCGGTCAATAGGTGTTCAGACGTCGATCGACAAGAAGGGCGGAGCGCGACTGCGCGCACCAGGGAAGACGGCCTGACCGGCGTGGCCCTGGCGGGTAAGCGCATGCAGGGGTGGGGCGGGCGGGGTACTACTGGCGTTGAGCGGACTGAAGGTTTGCGGCAAGGCTGGGCAGTTGAACAGCAGGCTGCAATAGCCGCATTTTTCCCACAGCGCGTGCAGCTCGCCATCGCTGCCATGGCCATGGTGCCCGGCGTCGGCATGGCTGTGGCCGGCGGACATGCTCATGTCCATCGGCATATTCATGCCGGCGTGGTGATCCATCGGCATCGACTGGGAAACCAGTGGGCCGATGAAGATCATCCACATGGCGAACAGGCTCAGCCAGCCGCCACCGGCGCGCCTGCGATCAGGGCGGGTGGTACGGCGGATGGTCCGTTCGCGCAGCACGCTCATGGCGAGTGCCTGTCAGCGATCAGTGCGCGTGCTGGTGCTCTGGCTGGTCGGTCGGTGGTTGTTTCTGCACCGCGACCTGCACGGTGATGTCACCGGCCTTTTCGAAGTGCAGGGTCAGCGGGAAGCGTTTGCCGTCGCTGAGCAGGCTGCGGTCCTTGGGCTGCATGAGCATCACGTGGTAGGCGCTGGGGGCGAATACCAGGTCCTGGCCTGCCGGGATCGCCACGCTGGGCACCTGCTGCATTTTCATCAGGCCTTCGGCGGTCTTGGCGTGCTCGTGCAGTTGCGCATCATCGCTGATCGGGCTGGCGACGCTGAGCAGGCGATCATCCTGCTTGCCGTTGTTGTGCACGACGAAATAGGCCGCCACGTTGGGCGCGTTGGGCGGCAGTTCCAGCGACCACGGGTGGGCGATGTGCAGGTCGCCCTGGGAGTATTCATGGGCGTTGGCGAAGGCGCCGGGCAACAGCAGGGCGGCCAGGACGAGGGCTTGCTTGAGCATGGAATGAGATCTCCGATCTGTGCAGGTTCAGGGCGATAGCGTCGAGAACTCAGGCCAGCGGAGAGGCACGCGGGTTTAACGCCGGCCAGAGCTGGCGAGGCGTAGGTTGATAGCGGGCGAGGTTGGGTAGTTGGCCAATGCTCAGGTGCGCCGGGCTGTGCAACTGTGGCGGCTGGCCGGGTAGGGCCAGTAGCGGCGCTGCGCCCGAGCAGCACCAGCAGTGCTGCATGTTGGCGTGCGCGTCGCCTTGATCGCCGAGATCGATCTTGGCCAGGGCCTTTACATCGAGCTTGGCTTTGGCGCCCATGCTGGAACAGAAAGCCCCCCACAGCAGCTGCTCGGTCGCGCTCTTGGGCGCGGCCGATGACAGCGGCATGGCCAGCAAATTGAACAGCACTGCAAGGCAGGCTATCCAGGCGATGTGCCGACGTGGGGGCATGGAGAGATCCGGTCAGGAATCGTGGCGGGTATTGTACGGCGGAGTATAGGTAAAAATGCCGGGGTGCGGTGAAGTGCCGCAGGCATGAGGTGAGTGTTGCCTTATCAGCAGGCCCGATACCTTCCAGTCGGTGTCGTTTGCTTTGGGGCCGCAGCGCGGCCCTTCGCGGGTTAACCCGCTCCCACAGGTCTCGCATTGATCTTGCGCTCGATGCTGTGCCTGTAGGAGCCGAGTTGTCGGGGTGTCTTAGGCCTTGCGCCCAAGCAACCCGCGCACGGTCTCTTGCAGATCCGCAGGCAACACCACAACCTTGGCGTTGTCGCTGCCGGCCAGATTCTCCATCGCGCCAATGTAGCGCTCACCGAGCAGGTACATGGCCGGGGTGGTTTCCGTCCCTACTGCATCGCGCACCAGCGAAATCGCACGCGCCGACGCTTCTGCCAGGTTGATCTGCGCCTCGGCATCCAGCTTGGCCGATTGCAGGCGGGCTTCGGCTTCCAGAATCGCGGCCTGCTTGGCGCCTTCGGCACGGGTTACATCGGCTTTACGCTCACGCTCGGCAGCCGCCTGGCGCTCCATGGCCATCTGCATGTTCTCGGACGGCTTGATGTCCTGGATCTCTACCGAGCGCACGGTCACGCCCCAGTCTTCGGTCTGTTCGGACATCGCCTCGCGCAGGCGTGCCTTGATCTGCTCGCGGCTGGACAATGCTTCGTCCAAATCCATCGCGCCGACGATAGCCCGCAGCGAAGTCATGGTCAGGCTGGTCACGGCGAAGGAGAAATTCTGCACGCCGTAGGAGGCTTTTTGCGGGTCGACCACCTTGGCGAAGCACAGGGCGTTGGCGACGATCACCGCGTTGTCCTTGGTGATGATTTCCTGCTGCTGCACATCGAGGATGATGTCTTTGGTCGGCAGGCGGTAGGCGACCACGTCCATGTACGGGATGACGATATTCAGGCCGGGCTTGAGGGTGCTGTGGTAGCGCCCCAGGCGCTCGACGATCCACTCCTCGCCCTGAGGCACGATGCGCACCCCTTTGAACACGGTGATGAGAACGAACACGGCGAGGGTGCCGACGACGATAAGACTGGTCATGCTACGAACTTCCTTTTAGTACGGATTCAGGCCCGGCTGACCCGGGCGGTGTTGCCTTCGATGGCGGTCAGGCGCACGCGCTCGCCAGCGGCGATGTCGCTGTCAGCGATGCAGGTCCATTCTTCGTTGCCCAAGATCGGCTTCTGGAAACGCACTCGGCCTTTCTGGAACTCAGAGACACTGGCGGTGAGCAAGCCGACTTCACCAATCACGCTATCGGCGGTCCAGCGCACATCGGCCTTCTTGCGCCGAAATAGCTTGAACCACAGAACGGTGGTGACAGAGGAAAACAGCACCCACAGCAGCACCTGCATATCCAGCTGCAGGTTTGGCGCGAGCAGGGCAATCAGCGACACCAGCACGGCACCGATGCCGAACCAGAGAATGAAGAACGTGGGCAGGACCAGTTCGAGTAGGATCAGGGCCACGCCGAAGACGAGCCAGATCCACCATTGCATTTCCATATGGGTGGGCCTTCCAGGAGAGAAGGGCGGAGTTTACGGCAGATTGCAGGCACAGGGCCATCTGCTTGTACGGTATGAGGGGGCTGAAATCTCCGAATATTGTGTAGGGAGAAACCTGCGAAAAGCTAGAGCGATGTCACCCAGTCTTCGACCCCAGGGCGCGCTCCTAGTCGGTAGCTAACGCCGTCAGCAACGACTCGATCTGGCTGAATTCGCGATCCACAGCCGGTAACACCGGCCGCTTGAGCACCAGCACAGGCACGCCCAGCTCGCGCGCCACCTCAAGCTTTGGTTCTGTGGCCACGCTGCCGCTGTTCTTACTGACCAGCACATCGATGCGCCGTCGTGCGAACAGTGCGCGTTCATCGGCAATCTGGAAAGGACCACGGGCGCCGATGACCTCGCAGCGATCATTGCCAGGGCAGGCGTCGAGGGCGCGCAAGGTCCAGAACTGCTGCGCGGGGATTTCGTCCAGATGCTGCAAGGGCTCGCGGCCCAGGGTGAACAGCGGGCGCGCGAAGGGTTCGAGCGCTTGCATCAGCTCAGCCCAGTCGGTCACCTCACGCCAGTCATCACCGGGCTGCGCCTGCCACGCAGGGCGGCGCAAGGCCCAGCACGGGATGCCCGCCGTCTGCGCCGCGCGGGCTGCGTTGTGACTGATCTGGGCGGCGTAGGGATGGGTGGCGTCGATCAGCAGCGTGATGCGCGCCTCTTGCAAATAGGCGGCAAGCCCTTCGGCACCGCCATAGCCGCCGACCCGCACCGTGCAGGCCAGGTCCTGCGGCACACGGCCGATGCCGGCCAGGCTGTAGACGTGCTCGGGGCCCAGGCGCCGGGCGATTGCCAAGGCCTCGGTGACGCCGCCTAGCAGCAAGATGCGTTCGCTCATTGCACACCTGCCTGGCCAACGATACCGCCCTGGCGGTCGATGGCGAAGACTTCGACGTGCACCTGAGCCGGGACCACGCTGCGGGCGAACGCCTGGGCATGGGCGCACACTGCGTCGCCCAGTTCGATCCCTGCTGCATGGGCCAGGGCCAGCGCTTGCTGGCTGGTATTGGCGGCGATGATCGCCTCTTGCAGGGTTTGATCGGCGCCAATCTCCCGCGCCCAGCCGGCCAGTTGCGGCAGGTCGATACTCGAGTGGCGGCTGTGCAGGTCCATGTGCCCGGCGGCGAGCTTGCTGATCTTGCCAAAACCACCGCACAGACTCAGGCGCGCCACCGGCACTTTGCGCAGGTGCTTGAGTACCGCGCCGACGAAGTCGCCCATCTCGATCAGGGCGATCTCCGGCAGGTTGTAGACCCGGCGCATGGTGTCCTCGCTGGCATTGCCGGTGCAGGCAGCGATGTGCGTGTAGCCATTGGTGTGGGCAACATCGATGCCCTGGTGGATCGAGGCGATGTAGGCCGAGCAGGAGAACGGCCGGACGATCCCGCTGGTGCCGAGGATCGACAGGCCGCCGAGAATACCTAGCCGTGGGTTCATGGTTTTCAGCGCCAGTTGATCGCCATCGCGCACATTCACCGTAACCTCGAAACCGCCGCTGTAGGCGCAATCGCTGGCCAGCTGTTGCAGGTGCTCGGTGATCATCCGGCGAGGCACCGGGTTGATCGCCGGTTCCCCAACCGCCAGCACCAGCCCTGGGCGGGTGACAGTGCCGACGCCGATGCCGGCGACAAAGCGGATACCTGGGGCATCGAGCAGGCGCACCTGGCTGTAGAGCAGGGCGCCGTGGGTGACGTCGGGATCGTCGCCGGCATCTTTCAGGGTGCCGGCCTCGGCGCGCTCGCCATCGCGTCGACAGAACTCCAGGCGCATCTGTACTTGCTTGCCCTTGGGCAGGGTGATGGCTACGGCGTCATGGCGTTGCCCGGTCAACAGCAGCCGGGCAGCAGCCAAGCTGGTGGCGGTCGCGCAGCTGCCGGTGGTCAGGCCGCTGCGCAGAGGCGCGGGTTGTTCGCGGGTCTCTTCACGCATCGAAGGGTTTCACCACGTCGAGCAGGGTGATCGGCAAGGCCTGGCGCCAGGTATCGAAGCTGCCCAGGGGTTGCGTCTGGGCGACATGGATGCGGGTCAGCTCGCCGCCATGCTGCTGGCGAAACTGCGCCAAGGCCACTTCGCTTTGCAAGGTCACCGCGTTGGCCACCAGCCGGCCGCCGGGGCGCAGGCGCTCCCAGCACAGCGGCAACACGCCGTCGCGGGTGACGCCGCCGCCGATGAAAATGGCATCGGGTCGTTCCAGCTCGACCAAGGCTTGCGGAGCCTTGCCGCAGATCAGTTGCAGGCCAGGCACGCCGAGCGCGTCGCGGTTGTGTTCGATAAACCCCTGGCGGCCTTCGTCGGCCTCGATCGCCAATGCCCGGCAGCTGGGGTGGGTACGCATCCATTCGATGCCGATCGAGCCACAGCCAGCGCCGACATCCCACAGCAGCTCGCCGGGCTGCGGGGCCAGGCGGGCGAGGGTGATGGCGCGGACATCGCGCTTGGTCAGCTGGCCATCGTGACGAAAGGCGCTGTCGGGCAGTCCGCAGGCTGTCGACAAACGCGGTGCGTCGGGCGTTGCCAGGCACTCGATGGCCACCAGGTTGAGGGCGGCGCTGTGGGCATGCGGCCAGTCTGCAGCGGTGCCGCTGAGCTGACGTTCTTCAGGGCCGCCGAGGTGCTCGAGGACGTGCATCCGGCTTGGGCCAAAGCCGCGTTCGCGTAGCAGTGCGGCGATCTGCGCCGGGCTGTCGCCATCGTTGCTCAGCACCAGCAGGCGCACGCCGCTAAAGAGCTGGGCATTGATTGCGGCCAAGGGGCGGGCGACGATCGACAGAATGTGCACCTCCTGCAATGGCCAGCCGAGGCGGGCTGCGGCCAGGGCGCAGGAGGAGGGCGTACTGAGCACGCGCATGTGCTCGGCAGGAACCTGCCGCGCCAGGCTGGCACCGACGCCGTAGAACATCGGGTCGCCGCTGGCCAGGACGCACACCGGTTCGCCGCTTTGGGCCAGCACGGGCGCCAGTGAGAATGGGCTCGGCCACTGCACGCGTTCGCCGTTCACACAGCGTGGCAGCAAGGCCAACTGGCGTGGGCTGCCGAAGATCCGCGAGGCGCCCAGCAGAGCACGCCGGGCGGGTTTGCCCAGGCCGCTGAAACCGTCTTCACCGATACCTACTACTGTCAGCCACGGGGCCATTAATTTCACTTCCATCATTTTGGGGCCGCTTCGCGGCGGTGCGGCGCTCCGACAAGCCCGCTCCTACAGGATTAGCGCAGCTCTTGCGGCTGGCGCAGTCCCTGTGGGAGCGGGCTTGTCGGAGCGCCGAGCCGCCGCGAAGGGCGCGAAGCGGCCCCTGAATTCCATACGATCTTCGACCGCCGGTTTTTCATGCCGCCGGACAAAGCAGGCATAATACCGCGCCTTCTACACTCAAGCGCACTTTGACGATTGCCGGATGCCCTCTTGAACCCGTCCCTGCCCCCCGCCATTTCGCCCCGCCCCTCGGCCTGCCCGGGGTTGTGGCGTATCGTCGCCGCGCGCGATGGCGGTATCTGCCGGATCAAGCTGCCCGGTGGTGTGCTGCTGGCCGACCAGGCCGATGCCGTCGCTGCGGCGGCAGAGCGATTTGCCGGCGGCGTGATCGAGGCGACCAACCGCGCCAACCTGCAGATTCGCGGCATTGGCGCGCAGCATCGCGAGCTGATCGAGCACCTGCTCGCAGCCGGCCTCGGCCCGCGTGAAGCCGCGGGCGACGATGTGCGCAACGTGATGCTCAGCCCATTGGCCGGTCTCGATCCGCTCATGCTCGTCGATACCCAGCCGCTCGCTGCGCAGATTTTGCAGATGCTCGAAAGCACCCCGCGTTTGCACCAGCTGTCGGCCAAGTTCGCCGTGCAGCTCGATGGCGGCGAAGGCCTGGCGATGCTTGAACACCCGCATGACCTGTGGCTCTCGGCGGTTGAGCTCGATGGCGAGCGTTGGCTGGCATTCGGCCTGGCAGGTTGCCCAAGCCGGGCACTGGGTGCGGTCCCTGTGCAGGCAGGGCTGGCGCTGACCCGTGCGGTGCTGGAGCGCTTCCTCGACTTGGCCAGCCCTGAGCAATCGCGGATGCGCCAGTTGCTCGAAACCTGTCCGGTCGAGCACTTCATCGCCGGACTGGCGCTTGAGATCCGTCGCGACGCCGCGGTGCTTGGCTGGCAGCGTTCAGCGACCCGCACCGGCTGGTTGGGCAGGCTGACCCAACGGCAGGGCCTGGCCCTGGGCATCGCCCCGCCCCTGGGCCGCTTGACCCCCGCCATGCTGCGCGGTGTTGCCCGTATTGCGCGCCAGGCAGGCGACGGTCAACTGCGCCTGAGCCCCTGGCAGAGCGCGGTACTGACCAATATCGACCCCGCGCAGATCGACGCCGCCCAAGCCGAGCTCAACGCCCTCGGCCTGCTTTGCGATGCTGCGCAGCCCTTGGCGCGTCTCACCGCCTGCACCGGCTCCAGCGGCTGCGCCAAAGCCCAGGCCGACACCAAGAACGATGCCCTCACCCTGGCCAGCGGGCTGCCTGCTGGCGCACTGGCCAGTGTGCACCTGTCCGGCTGCAGCCGATCCTGCGCCGCGGCCCATGTCGCCCCGGCCACCCTGCTGGCCCGCGCGCCGGGCCGCTATGACCTTTATCTGCGCGATGCGCGCCTGCCGGGCTTCGGAGCCCTGCGCGCGAGCGACCTTACCTTGAAAGAAGCAGGCGCCATGCTCGACCTGCCCACGGAGCACCTTGATGATTGACTACATCCGCGATGGTCAGGAGATCTATCGCAATTCCTTCCGGATCATCCGTGAGGAAGCCAGGCTCGAGCGGATCCCCGCTGACCTGGAAAAACTTGCTGTACGGGTGATCCATGCCTGCGGCATGGTCGAGGCCATCGACGGCCTGCAATTCTCCGAAGGTGCGGGTACGGCGGGGCGTGCAGCCCTGGCCAAGGGTGCGCCAATCCTGTGCGACGCGCATATGGTTGCCGAAGGCATCACCCGCGCGCGGCTGCCGGCCAACAATCCGGTGATCTGCACCCTGCGTGACCCGAGCGTGCCAGACCTGGCCAAAGCGCAGGGCAACACGCGCTCGGCGGTGGCCCTGGAACTGTGGCGGCCGCACCTGGAAGGCAGCGTGGTGGTGATTGGCAACGCGCCGACCGCACTGTTCTACCTGCTGGAAATGATCGATGCCGGCGCGCCGAAACCAGCACTGATCCTCGGCTTCCCGGTGGGCTTCGTCGGCGCCGCCGAATCCAAGGCCATGCTGGCTGCAGACAGCCGTGGGGTGCCGTTCGTGATCATGCAGGGCCGACTGGGTGGCAGCGCCATGGCGGCGGCGGCGGTCAACGCACTGGCCACGGAGGTCGAATGATGCAGGCGCGTGGACGTCTTCTCGGCCTGGGCGTAGGCCCTGGCGATCCTGAACTGATCACCGTCAAAGCCCTGCGCCTGCTGCGCGAGGCGCCGGTGGTGGCGTATTTCGTCGCCAAGGGCAAGCGCGGCAATGCCTTTGGCATCATCGAGGCGCACCTGCAAGCCGAGCAGACCCTGCTGCCGCTGGTGTACCCGGTAACCACCGAAGTGTTGCCGGCGCCGTTGTCCTACGAGCAGGTGATCAGCGATTTCTATGATGAAGCCGGCCAACAAGTGGCCGCGCATCTGGACGCCGGCCGGGATGTGGCGGTGATCTGCGAGGGTGATCCGTTCTTCTATGGCTCCTACATGTACCTGCATGATCGCCTGGCCCAGCGTTATGAAGCCGAAGTGATCCCTGGAGTGTGTTCGATGCTTGGCGGCGCTTCGGTGCTGGGTGCGCCGCTGGTCTACCGCAACCAGACGCTGACCGTGCTGTCTGGCGTGCTGCCTGCCGAAGAACTCAAGCGCCGCCTGGCCGATGCCGATGCGGCGGTGGTGATGAAACTGGGGCGTAACTTGCCCAAGGTCCGCCAGGTGCTTGGCGAGCTCGGTCTGCAAGGGCGTGCGCTGTACGTTGAACGCGCGACCATGGCCAACCAGAAGATCGTTCCGCTGCAAGAGGTCGACCCGCAGTCTTCGCCATACTTCTCGCTGATCATCGTGCCGGGGGAAAAATGGCAGGGATGAACATGCGCAAGGCCCCCGCAATCGTCATCCTCGGCGCTGGCAGCCTGGCCACCGCGCAGCGGATCCAGCAGCTTTATCCACAGGCCACCCTTCACGGCCTGCGCGGTCGGGTCGAGGCGGTCGACAGCCTGTATGAATCCTTTGGCGAGACGCTGCGTGGCCTGTATCAGCAGGACACGCCGATCATTGCCCTGTGCGCGGCGGGTATCGTGATTCGCACCCTGGCCAGCCTGCTCAGCGAAAAGGACGTCGAGCCGCCCGTGCTGGCCGTGGCCGAAGATGGCAGTGCAGTGGTACCACTGCTCGGCGGCCTGGGCGGGGTCAACCTAATGGCGCGTGAGATCGGCGAGGCGTTGGGCGTAGCGCCTGCCATCACCACCAGTGGTGAGCTGCGCTTTGGCACCTGCCTGCTCAATCCGCCAGAGGGTTATACCCTGGCCGATCTGGAGCAGGGCAAGCGGTTCGTTTCTGATCTGCTGGCCGGCCAGAGCGTGCGTATCGAAGGCGATGCGCCGTGGCTGGCGCAAGCGCAGCTGCCGGCTGATGCCCACGCGCAGCGCACTATCCACGTGGGCTACCAAGCCCGCCCGGACCATCGCGATGAGCTGCTGATCCACTCGCGCTCGGTGCTGGTGGCGGTCAGCGCCACCCAGTCGGACCTCACCACTGAAGTGCGCGCGGCGCTGGCCGAAGCCAACATCGCCGAGCAAGCTTTGGCCTGCTTGCTGGCCAGTGAGCAGGATATGGCTGCCCCCGCGCTGCACCAAGCTGCGCGCGTCCTGGACGTACCGCTGCGTTTCACGGCGCCGGCCGACAGCCTGCAGAGCATGGTTGCGCACGTCGTGCCTGAGGCGCAGACGCTGGCAGTTTCAAACGTGGTAATCGCCGCGACCCCAGCACCCATCGAGGTCGCCAAGGTTGGGCGAGTACGGGGCCGGCTGGCGGTGATTGGCCTCGGCCCAGGCGCGGCCGAGCTGATGGTACCGGCGGTCAAGGCCGAGCTGGCGCGGGCCGAGGATGTGCTGGGTTATGAAACCTATGTGCGCATGGCTGGCCCGTTCCGCGCTGATCAAGTGCTGCACTGCACCGATAACCGCGAAGAAATGCAGCGTGCCCGGCATGCCTTCGAGCTGGCCGCTTCCGGGCGTTCGGTGGTGGTGGTGTCGTCGGGTGATCCGGGCGTGTTCGCCATGGCCGCGGCGGTGCTCGAAGCGCTGCACGAGTCCAGCGATCCGGCCTGGCATCGGGTCGATCTGGAGATCCTCCCTGGCGTCTCGGCATCGCTGGCCACCGCCGCGCAAGCGGGAGCGCCGTTGGGCCACGATTTTTGCGTGATGTCGCTGTCCGACAACCTCAAGCCCTGGTCGATCATCGAGAAGCGTCTGGACCTGGCCGCTCAGGCCGATCTGGTCTTGGCGTTCTACAACCCGATCTCCAAGTCCAGGCCGACCCAACTGGGTGTGGCCCTGGATATCGTCCGTCGCCATCGCCAGGGGCAGACGCCGGTAGTGCTGGGGCGCGACATTGGCCGGCCAGGGCAGACGCTACGGGTGGTGACCCTCGCCGAGCTGCAGCCGGAAATGGTCGACATGCGCACCATGGTGCTGATCGGCTCGTCGCTGACCTGTACCTTCGCGCGTGACGGTGGTGGTCAGTGGGTGTACACACCACGCTGGTATGGCGAAAAACCCTGATAGGGTTCAGGCCACCAGGTAGCCTTTGATCCCGGTGAAAATGATCTGCGCCGCCAGGGCGCAGACGAACAGCCCCATCAGCCGGCTGACGATCTGCAAGCCCTGGTCGCCGAGGATCCGCTCGATGCGGTGGGACAAATAGAGCACCAGGCCGACGGTGAAGCTGGCCAGGGTAATGCTGACGATGGCCAGCAGCTTGTCGTCCCAGTGCGGCTGGCCGACGCCCATCACCAGCAGCGCGCCGATGGTGCCGGGGCCGACGGTCAGGGGGATGGTCAGCGGTACGATGGTCACATCCTGCTGGACGTTATCGGCCTGCACCGCCGGCTTGCCTTGAGCCATGCCCAGCGCCGAGATGAACAGCACGCTGCCAGCGCCGATGCGAAAGGCGTCGGCGGTGATGCCGAACACGCCGAAAATCACCCGCCCGAACAGGTACAGCAGGACGCTGGCGATCAGCACGGCAATGGCCACGCGCCAGGCCAGCTGCTTGCGCTCTTTGCTGGAGTGACCGCGGGTCAGGCTGATGAAGCAGGACAGCACGAAGAACGGGCTGTAGAGCACGAGCATTTTCAGGTAGACGCTGAACAACTCATGGAGCATGGCCGAGGTCCATGGCGGGGGAGGGTGCGAGGAAGTGTATCAGCTGTGAAGGCCTGAGCGCGTTGAGCAGTGCGGGCGCTATCGCGGGGCAAGCCCGCTCCCACGCAGACGCAGGGTGACTACAAGGTCCTCGTGGGAGCGGGCTTGCCCCGCGATAGAGCCCACACGATCTTCAGGAGGTATGCAGTGTGTCGGACTTGGCCTCACGCTGGCCCGCCCAATACTGGATCAGCTCGCGCAACTGCGACAATTCCACCGGCTTGGCCATGTGCCCATCCATCCCGGCCAGGCGCGCGCGTTCCTTGTGCTCGTTGAGAATGTGCGCGGTAAGGGCCACCACCGGCGTGCGCTGGCGCTGATTCTCGGCCTCCCAGGCACGCAACTGCTGGGTCGCGGAGAAACCATCGAGTACCGGCATTTCACAGTCCATCAGCACCAGGTCATAGCGCCGCGCCTTCATCGCGCGCAGGGCTTCTTCGCCATTGCTGGCGGTGTCCGGCTCCAGGTTGAGCTTGCCGAGCATGCCACGGATGACCTTGGTCGAAATGCTGTTGTCCTCGGCCACCAGCACATGGAAATCGACCGGCAGTTCCACCGCTGGCGTAGGTGCGGCGAACACTGCTGGGATCGCCTGTTCGCGACCCCGCTGGGCCAGCTCTTCGGCCAGGGTGGTTTTCAAGGTATAGCCGGCCACCGGCTTGGCCAGGATGCGTTTGACGCCAGCGTTGCGGGCAATCACTTTGCTCGGCGCATTGCTGATACCGGTGAGCATCACCACCAGGATGTCGTGGTTAAGGCTTGGGTCTTCCTTGATCTTCGCCGCCAACTGCATACCGGTCATGCCGGGCATGTTCTGGTCCAACAGCACCGCATCGAAGTAGTCGCGCAAATGCGCCTTGGTGCGCAGCAGGGCAAGCGCTTCCTTGCCCGAGGGCACGGCACTGACATTCATGCCCCAAGCGCTGCACTGCTGCACCAGCACCTTGCGGCAGGTGTCGTTGTCGTCCACCACCAACACCCGCGCATCGCGCAGCGGGCCGTCGAGGTCGGCCGGTGGTTGCTCCAGGCGCGAGGGGTCGAGTGGCAAGGTCAGCCACAGGGTGTTGCCCATGTTACTGCTGCTCTTGATGCCGAACTCGCCCTGCATCAGGCCGATCAGCTGCTTGGCAATCACCAGGCCCAGGTGGCCACCGAGCTTGTTGCTGGAAAGGAACTGGTGGCTGTGCAATTCGGCCTGCAGCAGCGCTTCGCGCTCGGCTTGGGGCATGGCTGTACCGCTATCCTGCACGGCAATGCGCAGGCGTGGCTGGTCGGCACGTTGGTCGAGCGCCACTACCAGCAGAATCTCACCTTGCTCGGTGTTTTTCAGGGCGTTTTCCAGCAGGCTCGACAGGGCCTGGCGCAGCCGCGTCGGGTCGCCGCTGATAACCCGAGGGACTTGCGGCTGGGTAAAGCTGATCAGCTCGATATTCTGTTGTTCGGCCTTGGCCCGGAAGATGTTCAGGCAATCTTCGATCAGTGCATTGAGGTCGAACTGCACATCGTCCAGCTCGATCTGCCGCGACTCCAGCTTGGAGATGTCGAGGATCTCGTTGATCAGCGTCAGCAGCTCGTTGCCGGCGCTGTGGATGGTCTGCACGTAGTCGCGTTGCTTGACCGACAGCGGCGTGCCGAGCAGCAGTTCGGTCATGCCCAGCACACCGTTCATCGGGGTGCGAATCTCGTGGCTGATCTTGGCCAGGAATTCGGCCTTGGCGTTGATCTCGGCATCGCTGGCGGCCAGTGCGCGGCTGGCGCGGAAGCGCTCCTCGCTGATCTTGCGCAGGCGCTCGCTGACCGCCAGGTTGAGCAGCAGGCCACTGGTTACCGTCAAGGCCATGAGGATGCACAGCAACCAGGGCGTCGAGGTTCGGGTCAGGCCCAGCAGGGCCGGCAGCAGCACCAGGCCGCCCAGGTTGAACACCAGCATCGCCAGGGCAAACAGGCGCGCCGGGCCGTAGCCTTTGTACCAGTGATAGCTGCTGACCAGCAGCATGCTCACGCTGCCCACGGCGAGCAGGGCGTAGGTCATCAGGTTCAGCGGCAAGGTGTCGACGAACAGCAGCACCAGGCCGCTGACGGCAGCCACCAGCATCTCGCCTTGCAGTAGCCGGTTAAGCCGCGGCGAGCCACAGGGGCTGAAGAAGTGCTGGGTGAAATACAAGCCGGCCAGGCCCGCCATCACCAGGGTCAAATAGGCGGCTGGGGTCTGGGCGCTATGCCACAGGTGCCACCAGGGCCCGCTGAGGTTGAGCAGGATCAACCCACTGAGCAGCATCAGGCCGTGATACAGCGCCAGGATCAGGGTGGTACTGGAGCGGCTGTAGAAGAAGCGAATCAGGTTGTGCAGGATCAGCATCACCAGCCCGCCGAACAGCAGGCCGAACAACAAGGGGCGGGTCTGGTCGGTCGCGGCCGAGGCGGCGGTCTCCAGGCTGATCGCGGGACGCAGTTGATGTTCCGAGACCAGGCGCAGGTAGATATCCAGCGGCTGGCTGCTATTGGGTAGCGGTAACACGTGATCACTGCCGCGCAGGGTCGGGCTGGCATCGCCGGCCTGTTGCCCATGGTGCAGTTGACGCAGCAGCTTTTCGCCGTCCAGTGCGTAGAGGTCGAGGCGCGATAGGTCTGGGGCGAATACCCGCAGCAGGCGTTCTTGCTCGCCGGGCTCCAGGCGATAGTGCAGCCAGAGTGCTTGATCGGCGGCGGAGGCTTGTAGCTCGTTGAGCTGCAAGGGACTGAATTGGTTGCGGTAGCGGTCCGAGCGCACATCGCTCAATTGCAGGTTGGCCTGTTCGTCGAGCAGCACCGTCCAACCACCGCCTTGATCGGCCGAAGCCGGGAGCAGGCAGAGCAGGGTCAGCAGGCTGACGATAAGGGCAGTGGCAATCCGAAGCCGACGCACGACGAAATCCCTTCTTAGCTAATGTGCCGGATAACAACTATGCGCGGCGCGCCAAGGCGAAGGCAAGGCCCATCGGGGCCTTGTCGACGAGCCGAAGGCCGTGCGCCAGGGGCTTCACGGCCATTCGGTAATGCAATGTTACTGTTGCTCACCGCGCTCGCGGGCAATGGCCCGGTAGCCGATGTCGCTGCGATGGAAACTACCGTCCCAGCTGACTTCCTTGGTCAGGCGATAGGCTTGCTGTTGCGCAGCCTCGACAGTCTGGCCCAAGGCAGTGGCGCACAACACGCGGCCGCCGTTGGTCACGACTTGGCCATCCTTCAGCGCGGTGCCAGCGTGGAACACTTTGCCTTCCAGCTTGGCGGCAGCGTCCAGGCCGCTGATCACAGCGCCTTTAGCGTAGTCGCCCGGGTAGCCACCGGCAGCCAGTACCACGCCCAGGCTCGGGCGCGGATCCCATTGTGCTTCGACCTTGTCCAGGGCCTTGGCGAACGCTGCTTCGATCAGCAGCACCAGGCTCGACTCCAGGCGCAGCATGACTGGCTGGGTTTCTGGGTCGCCGAAGCGGCAGTTGAACTCGATGACCTTGGGGTTGCCCGCCTTGTCGATCATCAGGCCGGCGTAGAGGAAGCCGGTGTAGACATTGCCTTCTTCGGCCATGCCGCGCACGGTCGGCCAGATCACCTGGTCCATGACCCGCTGGTGCACATCGGCAGTGACCACTGGCGCCGGGGAGTAGGCACCCATGCCGCCGGTGTTCGGGCCGCTGTCGGCATCGCCAACGCGCTTGTGGTCCTGGCTGGTGGCCATTGGCAGCACGTTGTGGCCGTCGACCATGACGATGAAGCTGGCTTCTTCGCCATCGAGGAATTCTTCGATGACGACGCGCGAACCGGCTTCACCGAAGGCATTGCCGGCGAGCATGTCGCGTACAGCGTCTTCGGCTTCCTGCAGGGTCATGGCGACGATCACGCCTTTACCGGCGGCCAGGCCGTCGGCCTTGATCACGATCGGTGCGCCTTTTTCCTTCAGGTAAGCCAGGGCTGGCTCGATCTCGGTGAAGTTCTGGTAGTCGGCGGTGGGGATCTTGTGGCGCGCCAGGAAGTCCTTGGTGAAGGCCTTCGAGCCTTCCAGCTGGGCGGCGCCGGCGGTTGGGCCGAAGCAATCCAGGTTGCGGCTGCGGAACAGGTCGACGACACCGGCGACCAGCGGCGCTTCCGGGCCGACGATGGTCAGTTGGACATTCTTTTCGGCGAAGTCGGCCAGTTGCTCCAGGGCAGTGACCTGGATGTCGACGTTCTCGCACTTGGCTTCGGTGGCGGTGCCAGCGTTGCCGGGAGCGACGAAGACTTTCTCAACGCGTGGGTCCTGGGCGACTTTCCAGGCCAGGGCGTGCTCACGGCCGCCGTTGCCGATGATCAAAACTTTCATGTCAAAACCTCGAATTCTGTAAGCGCTGTGATCTCTAGGGGCGGGAACGTGGGAGCGGGCTTGCCCCGCGATCGCTATCGCGGGGCAAGCCCGCTCCCACGTTCTACACACACACTGGTGATCAGTGGCGGAAGTGGCGCATGCCGGTAAACACCATCGCGATGCCAGCTTCGTCGGCAGCGGCGATGACTTCAGCATCACGCATCGAACCCCCTGGCTGGATAACCGCGGTGATACCGACTTTAGCTGCATTGTCGATGCCATCACGGAACGGGAAGAACGCGTCCGAGGCCATGACCGCACCCTGCACCTGCAGGCCAGCATGCTCGGCCTTGATTGCAGCGATACGGGCCGAGTTGACGCGGCTCATCTGGCCGGCGCCGACGCCGATGGTCTGGCGCTGCTTGGCGTAGACGATGGCGTTGGATTTGACGAACTTGGCCACTTTCCAGGCGAAGATCAGGTCGTGGATTTCTTGCTCGCTCGGCGCGCGCTGGGTGACGATCTTCAGGTCGTCAGCGCCAATCATGCCGATATCGCGGCTCTGTACCAGCAGGCCGCCGTTGACGCGCTTGAAGTCCCAACCGGCAGCACGCTCGGCTGGCCACTCGCCGCACTCGAGCAGACGCACGTTCTGCTTGGCCGCGACCACGTCACGGGCAGCTTGGGAGATTTTCGGCGCGATGATCACTTCGACGAACTGACGCTCGACGATGGCTTTGGCGGTCTCGCCATCGAGCTCGCGGTTGAAGGCGATGATGCCGCCGAAAGCCGACTCGGTGTCGGTGGCGTAGGCCAGCTCGTAGGCCTGGCGGATGCCGCCTTCGTTTTCCGGGACCACGGCAACGCCGCACGGGTTGGCGTGCTTGACGATCACACAGGCCGGCTTGACGAAGCTCTTCACGCATTCCAGCGCGGCATCGGTGTCGGCGACGTTGTTGAACGACAGCTCTTTGCCCTGCAACTGAACGGCAGTCGAGATGCTCGCCTCGCCCTTGTTCGCTTCAACGTAGAACGCCGCGCTCTGGTGCGGGTTCTCGCCGTAGCGCATTTCCTGGGCTTTGACGAACTGGCTGTTGAAGGTGCGCGGGAAGGCGCTGCGCTCTTGCGTCGACAGGGTGTCTTTGGCCTGGTCGATGGTGCCCATGTAGTTGGCGATCATGCCGTCGTAGGCGGCAGTGTGCTCGAATGCCTTGAGCATCAGGTCGAAGCGCTGGGCGTAGGTCAGGCCACCGGCCTTGAGGCTTTCGAGTACTTGGCTGTAGTCGCTGGCGTTGACCACGATGGCCACGTCTTTGTGGTTCTTGGCCGCCGAGCGGACCATGGTCGGGCCGCCGATGTCGATGTTCTCGATCGCGGTCGGCAGGTCGCAGCCTGGCTTGGCGATGGTGGCTTCGAACGGGTACAGGTTGACCGCAACCAGGTCGATCGGCTTGATGCCGTGCTCGTTCATGATGGCGTCGTCAGTGCCGCGACGGCCGAGGATGCCGCCGTGAATTTTCGGGTGCAGGGTCTTGACCCGGCCGTCCATCATTTCGGCGAAGCCGGTGTAGTCGGCCACTTCCACCGCGTCGACGCCGTTGTCCTTGAGCAGCTTGTAGGTGCCACCGGTGGACAGGATCTCGACACCGAGCTGTTGCAGCTCACGAGCGAATTCGAGGATACCGGTCTTGTCGGAGACGCTGATCAGGGCGCGGCGGATCGGCAGGCGGGTAGTCTGGTCGGTCATTTCGGATTCCATAACGCGGTGGAGTCAGCAAAAAAGGCGCCTCCTTCGGGAGCCGCCTTTTCTGATTGGGATTCTGGCTTTACAACAAGTCGTACTGCTTGAGCTTCTTGCGCAGGGTGCCTCGGTTGAGTCCGAGCATCTCGCTGGCCTTGGTCTGGTTACCCTTGACGTAGTTCATCACACTTTCGAGCAGCGGCGCCTCGACCTCCGAGAGCACCAGGTTGTACACGTCCGTGACGGAAGCGCCTTCGAGGTGGGCGAAGTAGTTATGCAGCGCCTTCTCGACGCTGTCGCGAAGGGTCTGGCCCTCTTCGCTTGGCGTATTGAGGTGCTGTTTGAGGTTGGCGTTGTCGCTCACGGGCGTTGTTCCACTCACTAAAGTCTCGGTCATCATCGTCATGCGGCCACCCCTTGTTCGTCCTTTGTTTCAAGGCTCTGTCGACATTCGCGAAAGAACTCGCGAACGTTGGCGCACTGCGCTTGTGTCTCATCCAAAGCGTTGAACCGGGAGCGAAACTCCTTGCCGCCGGGTCGTGTTGCCAGGTACCAGCCAACGTGCTTGCGGGCGATACGTACGCCCATCACATCGCCATAGAAGGCATGCAACGCGGCCAGGTGCTCCAGCAGAATGCGTTCCACCTCGTCCAGCTCGGGAGCTGGCAGGTGTTGGCCGGTCCGCAGGTAATGCTCGATCTCGCGGAAGATCCACGGCCGCCCTTGGGCGGCACGGCCGATCAGCAGGCCGTCGGCACCGGTGGCGTCGAGCACCAGTCGGGCCTTTTCTGGCGAGGTTACATCGCCGTTGGCAAACACCGGGATCGACACCGCCTGCTTGATCGCAGCGATGGTGTCGTACTCGGCTTCGCCGGTGTACAGGTCGGCGCGTGTGCGGCCATGCACCGCAAGCGCCTGGATGCCAGCCTGCTCGGCGATCTTCGCCACGTTCAGGCCGTTCTTGTTCGCCCGGTCCCAGCCGGTACGAATCTTCAGCGTCACCGGGACCTCTACTGCGCCGACCACGGCATGGAGGATCTCGCTGACCAAGGCTTCATCTCTCAATAAAGCAGAGCCTGCGGCCTTGTTGCAGACTTTTTTTGCCGGGCAGCCCATGTTGATATCGATGATCTGGGCGCCCGCCTCGACATTGGCCAGGGCCGCCGCTGCCATCATCTGCGCATCACCGCCGGCGATCTGTACCGAGCGTGGCTCGGGATCGCCTTCATGGATGCGGCGCAGACGCGACTTGCGGCTGTCCCACAGGCTCATGTCGCTGCTGACCATTTCCGAGACCACCATGCCTGCGCCGAGGCGTTGGCAAAGTGTGCGGAAAGGTTGGTCCGTAACCCCGGCCATGGGCGCAAGGATCAGGTTGTTTCGCAGTGTATAAGGGCCGATGCGTACCGCCGACATAGGTGTTCCCTGTTGTGGGGCCGAATCATTGGAGTTCGAAAAAGGGTTGGCATAATACCCGCTCTCGATGACCGGATAAAGATGAATCTGGATAAAATCTGAACAGCTGCGGCCTTATGCCCCTGGGTTTGGGACAGCCCTCCGGCGCCGGTAAACCGGCGACCGGGTAGGGTGGTTATTCCGGAGAGCGGAAGCTGAGGCTGTAGTTCACCGCCTTCGGGCCTGGGTCGAGGATATCCAGGGCGATGTGGATGGGCGTCTGGCTGGGCATTTCGCCACGACCGGCCAATTCGCCGGAGAGGTATTCGCTGGGTTTGAAGCGACGGCTGGCAATCAATTGACCGTTGAGGTCGGCGAAGCGCAGCTCCAGCAGCGGGAAGGGCTGGGAGAATGGCGCGCGGTTGTAAATGATTGCATCGACGATCAGGGCACCTTTGAAGTCCGGGTGGCTGCGTACTACCAGGTTACTGCTCTTGATCCGGGCGATATCGACCCGAGTGGGCACTTGGCAGCCGACCAGCGGACACAGCTGCTGGAACCACGGGCGGTACTGATCCTGACGGGCCATCTCGTCGAAATGGAACCAGACATACTGGAACGCCAGCAGCCCGGCAGCGAGCAAGGTCAGGGTGCCCCACAGCAGGCGCTTGGCCCAATTGGCCTTGGGCTTTTGCCAGTCCAGTTGCAACGGGTCGTCGACCACATCGATCAACGGCTCCTTGCGCCGCGTTGCGCGGGCACTGAGGCCGGGTTCGATGCGTTCGTTGCGTTCGTTGCGAGCTGGGTCGAGGTCGTCGTCGGCATGGGCCGAGAGGTGCTCGCTGCGCATTTCTTCGTCGAGCGCGGATATGCCTTTTTCCGTCAGCTCGTCGTCATCGCGCGCGGCCAGCCGGTCGTGCAGATGGAGTTCAGGCTCAGGCTCGTCCAGGGCAATGGTCGGTTGCTGACGAGCCGGTTCGTCGTCGGCTTCCAGGTCCAGGCTCAGGGTTGGCTCGGTGCGTTCGCCGGGGGCCGGTTCCAGGTCCAGTGGTTGTGCCTCGATCAACGGCGGCTGTGGCTCGAGCAGCGCCGGGAGCTCTTGCGCGGGCTCGTCGGTGGCATTGCCGAACGGCTGGTCGTGGTGTTCGTCCAGGCTGTGATCGTCACGCCGGGCTTGCAGCGCATCGTTGCGGGCTTCGGCCTGGCCTTCTACCGGCTGGTCACGGCGCTCCAGATGAGCCAGCGCCTGGTCCAGGTCGAGGTCATCAAGGGCTTGCGAGGTGGCCGCCCAGTTGTCGGCGGTTGGCGCGTCGACAGGCGCCGGTGCTGGCGCGTCGACAGCTTCTGGCGTCGGCGCGACGGCCGTCGCCGGAGCGGGCTGGGCAGTGCCGGCACGGTTCTGCTCAAGCAACTGCTTGGCGGCGTTGAACACCTGTAGGCACTGGCCGCAACGAACCACCCCACGGGCCACGCTCAACTGATGATGAGTGACGCGAAAGCTGGTCTGGCAATGCGGGCACTGGGTGACGAAACTGTCGGTCATGCGGCAATCCGGGGGTTGTGCAAGGAATTATTCTAGGCCGACTGAACGACGGCGACCACTGATGCGCACCCAACCGTCGCGTTCAGCGATCGGATCCAGGTCGAAGTCCTTGGTGTAGGCTGCGGCGACTTCCTCACCTTGTTCGGCGAGGATCCCCGACAACGCCAGCAGGCCACCGGGGCGAACCAGCCCGGACAATTGCGGGGCCAGCGACACCAATGGGCCTGCGAGAATATTGGCGACCAGCACGTCGGCCTGCATGGCCGGCATGTGTTCCGGCAGGTACAGCGGGAAGCGCTCTGCGCCTATGCCATTGCGCCCGGCGTTGTCGCGCGAAGCTTCCAGCGCCTGTACGTCGATGTCGGTGCCGACCGCTTCGCGGGCGCCGAGCAGCAGCGCGGCGATGGCCAGAATGCCCGAGCCGCAACCGAAGTCCAGCACCTGGCTGTCCTGGAGCTGTTGGCCATCGAGCCATTCCAGGCACAGTGCGGTGGTCGGGTGGGTGCCGGTGCCGAAAGCCAGGCCCGGATCGAGCAGCAGGTTCACTGCATCTTTTTCCGGCGCTTCATGCCAGCTCGGCACGATCCACAGGCGACGGCCGAAGCGCATCGGCTGGAAGTTGTCCATCCAGCTGCGTTCCCAGTCCTGGTCCTCGATCACCTCGGCGTGGTGCTCGGGCAGTTCGGCGTTGGTCAGCAGGCGCAGGTGGGCGAATACCTGCTCAGGCTCGGCATCGGCTTCGAACAAGGCCAAAAGGTGGGTGTGCGACCACAGCGGGGTGGTGTTGAGGTCCGGCTCGAAGATCGGCTGGTCCTCGGCGTCCATGAAAGTCACCGAGACAGCACCCACTTCCAGCAGGGCATCTTCGTAGGTTTCGGCTTGTTCTGGGCTGATGGCCAGGCGTACTTGCAGCCAGGGCATGGCGGGTACCTTTGATGAATCGAGTTGGGGGCAGCACTGGGCTGCGCGAAGGGGTGCAGTTTACTTGAGTGCGTGGGGTTTGTGCGATTTGCTGCTAGTGGCAGAGTGGATGATGGCGCACTAGGCAGATGGCGTTTTTGCTCTGGCGCGTTGAATCAACAGCGCACGGGCTACAGCGCGGGGCAGGGCTCACACCACCTGCTCGAGCCAATCATTGAGGTTGGAGTAATGACTTATCCGGGCAATCTTGCCGCAGTGGATATAGAAGAACGCCCCGGCCGATAGCACATAGGTCTGCCCTTTGGCCGGGGGCAACCCAGGGGCATCGGCAAGATACGCCCCATGCACGGTAAATTCGGCCGCTGCGCGAGTGCCTTCGGTATTTTCCATGACCACCAGATCGGCCAAGCGCTCGCTATAGCAGCGGTTGAAGTTGTCCAAGAATGCGGCAAACGCTCGCTTGCCCATCTGCCGCTCGCCTTGGTTGATGTCATGGATCACATCTTCGCTGAGCAGGGCGAGCAAGGCTGGCAGGTCCTTGGCGTTGAGGGCGCGGTAGTAGGCGTTGACCAGTTCAGTAGCGGTCATGGCAATGTTCCTGTCGTGTTCGGGAAAGGAGGGGGCATGCAAGCGATGATAGGGTCTTGACTCAGGCCCGGCTTAGCCGAGTACGTCATCCACATCGACAAAACGACCGCCCCGCATGGAAATCCGCCTGCTGCACGGCGCCGCGATTGCGCCTTACATCGATGACCTCGCTCGCCTGCGCCTGACGGTGTTTCGCGAATTTCCCTACCTCTATGATGGCACCCTGGAGTCTGAGGCCGACTACCTGGCCAATTACGCCCGCTCTGGGCGTAGTCTGGTGGTCCTGGTCCTGGACGATAGCAAGCTGGTTGGTGCCTCGCTTGGCCTGCCGCTGGTCGATGGATCGAGCCAGTTGCAGCAGCCGTTCCTGGCGCAGGGGCGCGATCCGGCAAGCGTTTATTACTTTGCTGAGTCGGTGTTGCTACCCGCCTATCGAGGCAGGGGCCTGGGGGTGCGCTTTTTCATCGAACGCGAGTCTTATGCGCACAAGCTGGCTGAATTCGACTATTGCGCGTTCTGCACGGTGGAGCGCCCGAATGGTCATCCACTAAGGCCGACGGACTACAAGCCACTGCACGGGTTCTGGCGCAACCGGGGGTTTCTTGACGAGCCATCCTTGCGCAGCTCACACGCCTGGCGCGATCTGGATGAGCAGGAGGAATCGGCCAAGATCATGTCGTTCTGGCTCAAGCCGCTGCCGCTCTGAGCGCCAGACGGCCCGGCAGCTGCGCAGGGCGCAGCACTTGCTCGCTCTAAGAGGCTACTAATTCGAAGGGACGCCGTGTAACCACGGCGATAGCTCAAAAAAAACCCCGGCACCAGGCCGGGGTTCTTCACAACAGCATTAGCTCAAGATCAATCCTGGTTAGCCAGTTTGTGCTCGAGGTAATGGATGTTGACGCCACCTTTGCAGAAACCTTCATCACGCACCAGGTCGCGGTGCAGTGGGATGTTGGTCTTGATGCCGTCGACGACGATCTCGTCCAGGGCATTGCGCATGCGCGCCATGGCCTCGTCGCGATCCTTGCCGTAGGTGATCAGCTTGCCGATCAGCGAGTCATAGTTCGGCGGAACCGAATAGCCGCTGTACAGGTGCGAATCGACCCGCACGCCATTGCCACCTGGGGCATGGAAGTGCTTGACGGTACCTGGGCTTGGGATGAACTTCTTCGGGTCTTCGGCGTTGATCCGGCACTCCAGCGAGTGACCGCGGATCACCACGTCTTCCTGGGTGAACGACAGCTTGTTGCCAGCGGCGATGCTGAGCATCTCCTTGACGATGTCGATACCGGTGACCATCTCCGAAACCGGGTGCTCCACCTGAACACGGGTGTTCATCTCGATGAAGTAGAAACGACCGTTCTCGTAGAGGAACTCGAAGGTGCCAGCGCCACGGTAGCCGATCTCGATGCAGGCATCGACGCAACGCTTGAAAACTTCCTGGCGGGCCTGCTCATCGATGCCTGGGGCCGGAGCCTCTTCCAGCACCTTCTGGTGACGGCGCTGCAAGGAGCAGTCGCGATCGCCCAGGTGGATGGCATTGCCTTGGCCGTCGGACAGCACCTGAACTTCCACGTGACGTGGGTTGGTCAGGAACTTCTCCAGGTAGACCATCGGGTTGCCGAAGGCTGCACCGGCTTCGGTACGGGTCAGTTTGGCCGAGGAGATCAGATCCTCTTCCTTGTGCACCACGCGCATACCGCGACCACCACCGCCACCGGCGGCCTTGATGATCACCGGATAACCGACTTCGCGAGCGATCGCCAGGGCGGTTTCTTCGTCTTCCGGCAGTGGGCCGTCAGA
This sequence comes from Pseudomonas urmiensis, assembly GCF_014268815.2. NCBI lineage: Bacteria > Pseudomonadati > Pseudomonadota > Gammaproteobacteria > Pseudomonadales > Pseudomonadaceae > Pseudomonas > Pseudomonas urmiensis. The sequence continues at coordinate 63,184 of NZ_JABWRE020000002.1, read as the reverse complement.
ACCCGGAACGGTTGGCACGCCGGTCTTGATCATCGCGTCCTTGGCCGAAACCTTGTCGCCCATCAGGCGAATGGTATCGGCTTTCGGGCCGATGAAGGCGAAACCGGATTTCTCCACTTGCTCGGCGAAGTCGGCGTTTTCCGCGAGGAAGCCGTAGCCAGGGTGGATTGCGGTAGCGCCTGTCACTTCGGCAGCGGCGATGATCGCCGGGATGTGCAGGTAGGAGTCTTTGGACGAAGCAGGACCAATGCAGACCGACTCGTCTGCCAGGCCCAGGTGCATCAGTTCACGGTCGGCCGTGGAGTGCACGGCGACGGTCTTGATGCCCAGCTCTTTGCAGGCACGCAGGATCCGCAGGGCAATTTCCCCACGGTTGGCGATCAGGACTTTTTCCAGCTTCCCAGACATCGTTGGCTCTCCGCGAATCAAACGATGGTGAACAGCGGCTGGTCGAACTCAACCGGCTGACCGTCTTCTACCAGGATGGCGTCGATGACACCGCCGATTTCGGCTTCGATGTGGTTCATCATCTTCATCGCTTCGACGATGCACAGGGTGTCGCCCTTCTTGATGCTCTGACCGACTTCAGCGAAGTTCGGCGAGGTCGGCGAAGGCTTGCGGTAGAAGGTACCTACCATCGGCGAACGGACCACGGTGCCTTTCAGTGCAGGTGCGGCGGCAGCGGCTTCAGCCACTGGTGCGGCTGCAACTGGAGCGGCGGCGACGGGCGCTGCGTGCATCGGTTGTGGAGCGAAGTACTGCTGGGCAGCTGGGGTCTTGCTGTGACGGCTGATGCGAACGGACTCTTCGCCTTCCTTGATCTCCAGTTCGTCGATGCCGGACTCTTCCAGCAGTTCGATCAGCTTTTTGACTTTACGGATATCCATTAATCAGCAACTCCCAAGGTTCGGTCGGGGACGTAATTTGAAAACGTGTCGAAAACGTTTCTCTATGACCTCGGCCCCAAGGGGCCAAGGCCTTGTGTCATCAGGGCTGTGCGTTGGCAGCCAGGTGTTCCAGCGCAGACTCCAGGGCCAACCGGTAACCGGTGGCGCCCAAGCCGCAGATCACCCCTACAGCAACATCGGAAAAGTAGGAGTGATGACGGAACGGTTCACGCTTGTGCACGTTGGACAGGTGCACTTCGATGAATGGGATGCTCACTGCCAGCAATGCGTCACGTAATGCGACGCTGGTGTGGGTGAAAGCAGCCGGATTGATCAGGATGAAGTCGACGCCTTCGTTACGCGCGGCGTGGATACGGTCGATCAGTTCGTATTCGGCATTGCTCTGCAGGTACTGCAGATGGTGGCCTGCGGCGCGGGCACGCTGCTCCAGGTCCTGGTTGATCTGGGCGAGGGTGGCGGCACCATAGTGACCTGGCTCGCGGGTACCGAGCAGGTTGAGGTTGGGGCCATGCAGCACCAGTAGGGTTGCCATCTGCGGGTTCCTTGGTCTTGTAGGGCAATTCGACATGCGCGGCGACTATGCCGCAAAGCGACCACGAGTGTCCAGTTCCCTGCAATAGCCAGCACGATGTCCGAGATTCGCGCAAAGTATGTGACCAAATGATTAATTTTGGTCACCTATACAGAGAAAAGTCCCAGTCAGCGGGAAGTTATAGACCGAGTTTGCCGCGCACGCGCGTGAGAATGTCTGCAAATTCGCCGGCGTTTATTTCGCCAACGACCCGATCGCTGGTCATTTCGCTGCCGTTCGCGGCAAAGAACAGCAGTGCTGGCGGGCCGAACAGCTGGTAACGGTCGAGCAGGCCGCGCTGCTCGGCGTTGCTTTCGGTGATATCGAAACGCAGCAATTTGAAGGTGCCCAGCTGAGCTTGCACCTGGGGTGCGCTGAGCACTTCGTGCTCGATCACCTTGCAGCTGATGCACCAGTCGGCGTACCAGTCGAGCAGCACCGGCTGGCCTGCCGCCTTGGCCTGAGCCAAGGCCGCATCCAGCGCTGCGGGGGTGGTGATGGTCTGCCAGGCATCGGTCTTGCTCACCGATGTGCCTGCGCTTGTCGCCACCGCGGCGTGCGGCAGTGGCCGCAACGGATCGCCCTGGCCGCTCAAGGCGCCGTACCAGCAGGCCAGCGCATACACCAGCAGGGCCAGGCCCAGCAGTTGCGCCAGACGTTCCCGGGGCGTCTTGATGACAAACTCCAGCGCGCCAAGGAACAGCGCTACGCCTGCCGCCAGCAGACCAATCAGCAGCAGCGTCACTGGGCCTGGCAAGACTCGGCTGAGCAGACCGATCGCCAGGCCCAGCAGCAGTACGCCAATCGCGTTCTTGACGGTATTGAGCCAAGCACCGCTCTTGGGTAGCCAGGCTGCACCGCCGGTCGCCACCAGCAACAGTGGCGCACCCATGCCCAGGCCCAGGGCGAACAGCTTCAACGCGCCGCCCAGCGCATCGCCACTGGCGCTGATATACAGCAGGGCGCCGGCCAGCGGCGCCGAGACGCAAGGCGAAACCAGCAGGCTGGAGAGTACGCCGAGCACCGCCGCGCCTAGCAGCGAGCCACCTTTGGTGCGGTTGGCGACGCTGTCCAGGCGATTGCTCAAGGCTTGCGGCAGCTTCAGCTCGAATAAGCCGAACATGGCCAGGGCGAAGATCACGAAGAACAGCGCAAACGGCACCAGTACCCAGGCCGATTGCAGGCGTGCCTGCAGGTTCAGGCTGGCACCGAAGACGCCCATCAGCGCACCGAGCACGGCGAAGCAGGCGGCCATCGGCAGCACATAGGCCAGCGACAGGCTCAGGCCACGCCATCCGCCCACCTGACCGCGCAGGACCACCCCAGAGAGGATTGGCAGCATCGGCAGTACGCAGGGGGTGAAGGTCAGGCCGACACCGGCTAGGAAGAACAGCAACAGCGATTTCCAATTCCAGCCGGCGTCTGATGAGCCTGGGACTACGCCACCCTCGCCAGTGATCGGCAGTCGCGCGGTTTCCGGCGGATAGCACAAACCCTTGTCGGCGCAGCCCTGGTAGCCCACCAGCAGGGTGAAGGCACGTTGATCGGCGGCTGGGCGTGGGAGGGTGATGTCGAGGACGCCGTGATACACCTCGACATCGCCGAAGAATTCGTCGTGCTTGGCCTCGCCTGGCGGGATCTGCGCCGTGCCCAGGGCAATGTCGGCCGGCTCGCTGCGAAACTGGAAGCGGTGGCGATAGAGGTAGTAGCCGTCGCTGGCAACGAAACGCAGCTTGATGGTGTGCGCGTCGCTACTGACCAGGCTGAGCTTGAAGGCCTCGTGCACCGGCAGGAAGTCGGCGCTGTTGCTCAGCGAAGACGCGCCGAGGGTGGCGCTGGGGCGGTTATCGAGCAGGCCGCTGGCGAAGGCGGGGCTTGCCAGCAGCAGGAACAGCAGGAAAAACAGGCGGCGCATGGCGGACTCGCGAGGTGGAACGTGGGGGCATGATAGCGGAGTTGCTGTTGATTGGGGTTGTACCAGGCTGTGGCGCGACACATGGCCGCTGGGGTTGTGCTGCCTGCACCATCGCTATCGCGGGGCAAGCCCGCTCCCACGTGTAACCCCTTGCAAGGCGCTATCGCGGGGCAAGCCCACGTGTAACTCCTGGCAAGGCGCTCGGCGTGGGAGCGGGCTTGCCCCGCGATAGCGTCGGTACGGGCGACGCCCCCTCAGAGCCTGAACGCCCGCACCGCGCTATTGAGCTGCCCACCCAGCTTGAGCAGTTGCTCACCCTGCTCGCGGCCTTCGCCAATGCGCTGCAGGTTGTCTTCGCCCAGCTCATGGATTCGCTCACTGTGATCCCTGATTTCGCTCACCGCCCCTGTCTGCTGGGCGGTGACATCGGCAATTCGCACGGCGGTATCGGAGATGGTCCGAATCGCACTGACAATCTCATCCAAGGCGCCGTCGGCAGCCTGCGCCTGGCTGGCGGTCGCCTCGGCATGCTCAAGCTGGATGCGCATGCCATTGACCGATTCGCGCGCAGCCTGTTGCAGCCGGTCGATCAGCGCCTGGATCTCACCGGTAGCGCCGGTGGTGCGCTGGGCCAGCGAGCGCACCTCGTCGGCCACCACGGCAAAGCCGCGGCCCATCTCGCCTGCTCGAGCGGCTTCGATGGCGGCGTTGAGGGCCAGCAGATTGGTTTGTTCGGCAATCGAGCGAATCACTGTCAGGACGCCGCCGATGGTCGCCGACTCTTCGGCCAGTTGCTCGATCATCTGCGCATTGCCCTGCACTTCATCGACCAAGGCACGTAACCCGGAAAGGCTTTGGCCAATCACCGCCTGGCCATGCTCGACGGCGCGCCCGGCATCGTGGCTGGCATCGGCCGCGGAGCTGGCGTCGCCCGCCACCTGTTGAATGGTCGCCTCCAACTCGCCCAGGGCATCGCGGATCTGCGCAGTGTCGCCGGCCTGGCGCTCGGCGCCATCGTGCAGGGCGCTGCTCATGCTGGCCAGGGCATGGCTGCTGCCGGCCACTTGCTCGGCGTTGGCGCGCAGGGTGCCGACCAGTTCGACCAGGTACAGGCGCAGGCGGTTGAGCGACTCCTGGATATCGTGCAGTTCACGGTTGGTCTTGCCCAATGCAATGGCTTGGCCGAAGTCGCCCTCGGCCCAGCGTGACAACGCTGGGGCCAGGTGGGTCAGGGTGCGGGTGAGGCGGCGCTGGAGGGTGTCGATGAGCAGCGCGATCAGTAGGATCAAGCCGATCATCAGGCCTTGGATGATGCGCACCTCGCTGGCGATCTGGCCATGTTGCGCACGTACCTGCGGCTCTAGGGCGGCGATGGCCTGTTGCACCGCATCCAGACGTTCGCCGGTGCTGGTGGCCAAAGCTGCGCGGCGCTGGATCTGTTCGCGGGTGCGTTGCAGTTCGCCAGGATAACGACTGAGCAGGCTCTGTAGCTCGCGCTTGAGGCCTACGGCAACGTCTTCCTGTTGCTCGCTGGCCTGGGTTTGCAGGCCCATCAGCGCGGCGAAGTCGTCGGCGTTGGACTCGGCGGCGCGCGTCACCCCGAGCAGGGGTAGGGCGTCGATCGCCTCGGCCTGGGTGCGGATCAGCTGCAGTTCGCGCTCGACTTCGTCGGCCAGCTCTGCTCGGCCACTGCTGACCAGCTTGTCGCGTGCCAGTGACAAGCGCCCCAGGTGTACGGCGGCGTCCAGCACGGGAGCAAGATAGCGAGGGGCATCGCTGCTGCCGCTGTCACGGGCGTAGCTTGCCAGTTGTTCGAGGTTGGCCCCCAGCTCACGTTCGGCTTGCAGCAGCAGGGCTTGCGGATCGCCTGCAAGCTTGCCGGCGGCAAGGAGCTCGTTAGTGGTGAAGGCCTGCAAGTTATCCAGGCTCGGCCGCAGTTGTTCTGCCAGTGGCTGCGGCCATTGGGCTAGCGCCTGGTGCAATTGTTGATTGGCTTCGGTGGCGGCTGCGTGGCGCAGGGCGTCGCCACTGGCCAGATATGCCTGGATGTTAAGTGCGGCTTGGTTCTGGAACTGCTGCGACAGGCCCAGGTAGCGCTCCATCAATTGATAGGGACGCTCGAGGGCGCGTTGCGACCACCACAAGGTTGCGCCCAGGGCAATGCACACGGTTACCAGCAAGAGGGTATTGAAATTGGTCAGCCACTTCAGGCGCATGGCGCGAACTTCCGGCGGGAGTGGAGAGATAGGTGCCTGAAGTTATTGCGATTTTGTGACGCGGTGATGACGGCGGAGGGTTGGCGCCCTAAAAAAGTGGCTATTTGCCTTTATCTCGGTGTTGACCGGTTTGTTGAGGCGCTAAAGCGCTAATGCGAAGGCGCTACGGCTCTACTCGCACCACACAGTTACGTCCCGCATGTTTGGCTCGGTACAGCGCCTCGTCTGCGGCACTGGCCATGGTCAGCGCATCATGCTGTTCATCCAGTTGCACCACCCCGGCGCTGAAAGTGCAATGCAGGTCCTGCGGCTGGGCTGGATAGAGAATCTCGGAGAACCGCCGACGAATTTCGTCGAGCACCTTATGCGCTGCCGCCAGGTGGGTATTGGGCATGACAATGGCGAACTCTTCACCGCCATAGCGGCCGATATAGTCGGTCTTGCGCAACCGTTGCTTGAGAAACAACGCCAGGCTCTTGATCACCCGATCGCCCATGGGGTGGCCGTGGCGGTCGTTGATCTTTTTGAAGTGATCGATATCGAGCATGGCAAAGCTCAGCGGCTGCGCTTCGCGGCGGGCGCGAAAGCTGCAGTCCTCCAGCAGTTGGAGAATGTGGGTGTGGTTGTACAACCCAGTCAGGCTGTCACGAACCATCCGCGCCTTGAGATGGCGCGCACGGGCGGCGCGGTTGCGCACGGTGGTGATCAGGTGGCGCGAACGGATCGGCTTGGTCAGGAAGTCATCGCCGCCCTCGCTCATGGCATCGAGCTGCTTGTCCAGGTCATCCTCGGCCGACAGGTAGATGATCGGCACACTGACATAGCGGTCGTTGTGGCGTATCACTTTGGCCAGCTCAGTGCCGGTGCAATCGGGCATGTACATATCGAGGATGATCAGGTCGGGCTGAAAATCGGCAAGCTCGGCCATGGTGCGGATCGGTTCGGTGAGCGTGCGAGTGATCATTCCGGCGCCGTTGAGCAGGCGTTCGGTGTGCATGGCCTGGGCGCGCGAATCGTCGATGATCAGCACCCGAAACGGGTCGTACTGGGCGGCGCTGGTCAGCAGTTCGACTTTCTCCAGCAGGCTGGAGGCTTCCAGGGTGCCGGTGAGAAATTCCTGGCCACCGGCGCGCACCGCGGCCAGGCGGGTAGGGGTGTCGGTTTCGTGCAGGCTGAAGAACAGCAGCGGGATGTGCTGCTCCAGGCCCTGCTGGGCCTTGGCCGCTAGCTGCAAGCCGCAACCTGGGCCGCTGAAGTCGACGTCCATCACGATCGCCGCAGGCAGCCGTTCATTCATCGACGAGCAGAACGCCTCGGCGCTGAACAAGGCCTGCACGCCCAGGCCAAAGAATTCCAGCTGCTGGGCCAGGCGCTCGGCGCGATCGTGATCTTGTAGCAGGATATACACCGGCTTGCGCAGTGGTGGCAGCGGCACGTTATCGAGCTGATCACCTTTGCGCAGGCCGGTGCGCGACAGGCGCTGCATCAAGCGGTTGAGCTCAGCGATCGACTCGGAGTTGAGTCGCGCACTGTTGGCTTCGATGGCGCGCAAGGTCTGCCCGATCGCCACTGACAGGCTGCCATGCTCGGGCTGTTCGAAGCGCTCGGCGTACCGTTGCAGGCGCAGGTTGGCCTCGCTCAGCTCGCCCAGGTCGCTCGCCGACCACTCGCCACGTTGCAGGCGCTGCCAGATCTCGAGGATCTGTCGGGCCTGGTGGATGACCCGCTGGGCGAAGTGCTGCTTGAGGCGCTCGTGGCTGGGCTCTGCTGGCTGGGTCATGTCCTGACTACTTATAGATTGGGAATATGCAGGTGCGATGATGGCTCTATGCTAGCACCGCTTTTCCGACAAGCGAGTGCTTCGTGTCAACAAAGCGTTCAAGTCTGCTTATTCAGTTGCTGACCGATTGGTCGCTTATGCGTAAGGCGGTGTCTGCTTTATAGTGCTGCGACGCGGGCTTGCCGTGGCACCCTGGGGCAGACCTGAGGTCCAAGCCCTCAACCGTCGTGACAAATTAAGGACAAAGCCATGCTGGACTGGAAAAACCGCGAGGCCAAAGCTGAGCCCCGCGAGCGGGCCGACACCCGTGGCGCTGCTACTCGTAGCTACCTTGGTGGCCTTTGGAGCCGTGCCCTGGGCACCCTGATTGGGCTGTACCTGCTGGTATGCATCGGCCTGGGTTGGTACTGGAGCCAGGAGCCGGAGCTGTTCCCGGTGCAGCAAAATGCCCAGGCCGCCTCCGAGCGCACTGGCCACAAGATGGTCGTCGGCTACACCACCATCGAAACCCTCAAGACTGTCGCCGGCACGCTGCTCGACAAGCCCGGTGGCTACATTTCCAACGACCGTTTCCCACCTGGCTTGTGGATGGACAACATGCCGAGCTGGGAATATGGCGTGCTGGTCCAGGTGCGTGACCTGTCGCGTGCGCTGCGCAAGGACTTCGCCCGTTCGCAGTCGCAGTCCACCGAGGATGCTGACCTGGCCAAGGCCGAGCCGCGCTTCAACTTCGACAACAAGAGCTGGATCCTGCCGTCGAGCGAATCGGAGTTCGAAGAAGGCATCAAGTCGCTGAACCGTTATCAGGCGCGCCTGGCCGCTGGTGACCAGGGCGCGATCTTCTACACCCGTGCCGACAACCTGAACAACTGGCTGGGCGACGTCGCCACGCGTTTGGGCTCGCTGTCCCAGCGCCTGTCGGCCAGTGTTGGCCGGGTCAAGCTCAACAGCACCCTGAAGACCGAAACGGTGGTTGCCGGCCAAGCGCCGCAGCTCGATGAGGAACTGGTCGAGACGCCGTGGCTGCAAATCGACAACGTGTTCTACGAAGCCCGTGGCCAGGCCTGGGCGCTGTCGCACCTGCTGCGTGCGATCGAGGTCGACTTTGCCGACGTGCTGGCGAAGAAGAACGCCACGGTCAGCGTGCGCCAGATCATTCGTGAGCTGGAAGCTTCGCAGGAAGCGCTGTGGAGCCCGATGGTGCTCAATGGCAGTGGCTTTGGCATGTGGGCCAACCATTCGTTGGTGATGGCCAACTATATTTCCCGCGCCAACGCCGCTGTGATCGACCTGCGTCAGCTGCTGTCGCAAGGCTGAGTATGCCCATCACCCCAGCCGAGGCCGCCCACCGCGCGGCCTCCGACCTTGAGCAGATTGCCTGGGTCGATGACGCCGACCAACTGCTCGGGGCATTGCCCCGGGCCGAGTTGCGCGAGCGTGGCTTGATCGGTCGTGGCACCTTCATTCTGCTGTTCAACAGTGCTGGCGAGCTGTGCATCAACCGCCGTTCGTTGAGTAAAGCCGTGTATCCGGGGTATTGGGACGTGGCGGCAGGTGGCATGGTCGCGGCCGATGAGAGCTATGCCGAGTCGGCGGCCAGGGAGCTTGAAGAAGAGCTCGGCGTTTGCGGCGTCGAGTTGCGGTTTCACGAGAAGTTCTTCTTTGACCAGCCGGGTAACCGGCTCTGGTGCGCGGTGTTCTCGGCGGTCTGGGATGGCCCGCTGCGGTTGCAACCGGAAGAAGTCATCGAAGCCCGCTTTGCCAGCCTCGAACAGGTCGAGATCGAGCAGCAGCAGCTGGCGTATTGCCCGGATTCTCTGGCCGCGTTGCAGCGCTACCGGCAGCGCTTGGCCTGACGTCGCGAATGCTTCGTAAAATGGCGCATTCCAGTACTTAGCAACCGGCGCATTTATCGTTACACTGCGCGCCCTTTTCGGGCTGTCGCAAGATCTGCGTCAGTAGCGCCGCCCCTGCCAGAGTGGGGCTTCGCGGTCGGTTCCAGGCAATGGCGTCGACCAGTTTTTGTCCTCAGCAAGAGGAACAAAAGTGGCCAAGAAAGCTTCTTCCTTCTCCGCCCTTGGCGGTCTCGTGTATTCCACCGATGCCGGTCGGCATTGCCCAGCGTGCGGCAAGCCGGCGGACGCCTGCATCTGCAAGCAGCACGTCATCCCCGAAGGTGACGGAATCGCCCGCGTGCGCCGCGAAAGCAAAGGTCGCGGCGGCAAGACCGTGACTACGGTCAGCGGCGTACCGCTGGCCCTCGAACAGCTCAAGGAGCTGGCCACCAACCTCAAGCGTCGCTGTGGCACGGGCGGAGCGCTGAAGGATGGGGTCATCGAGATTCAGGGCGACCACGTCGAGCTGCTGCTCGGCGAGCTGACCAAGCTGGGCTTCAAGGCGAAAAAATCCGGCGGTTGATCCGCCTGGACGCATTTTTCCCCAGGGCTTTCTAAACTCGTTTCCGTAGTCAGGGTCTATCCCTGGACATGGACGAACCGTCATTTTCAGTTTCTACACTGCCAGCGCCCTTTCGGTAGGGCAGTGTCTTCGACTTTTCTACAGGGGACTTGAATGTCCGTACGACGCACACGCAAAGACGATGGTAGCCAGTGGACCGTGGCCGATAGCCGCAGTGTTTATGGCATCCGCCATTGGGGCGCAGGGTATTTCGCCATCAATGAAGCCGGGCGCGTCGAAGTGCGCCCCAATGGCCCCAACAGCGCGCCGATCGACCTGTTCGAGCAGGTCGACGAACTGCGTCAGAGCGGCCTGTCGCTGCCGCTGCTGGTGCGCTTCCCCGATATTTTGCAGGACCGCGTGCGCCAGCTGACCGGCGCCTTCGACGCCAACATCGCGCGCCTGGAGTACCAGAGCCAGTACACCGCCCTGTACCCGATCAAGGTCAACCAGCAAGAAGCGGTGGTGGAAAACATCATCGCCACCCAGAACGTCTCGATTGGCCTGGAGGCCGGCTCCAAGCCCGAGCTGCTGGCCGTGCTGGCGCTGGCGCCCAAAGGCGGCACCATCGTCTGCAACGGTTACAAGGACCGCGAGTTCATTCGCCTGGCGCTGATGGGCCAGAAGCTTGGCCACAACGTGTTCATCGTCATCGAGAAAGAATCCGAAGTCGCCCTGGTGATCGAGGAAGCCGCTGAGCTGAAGGTCAAGCCGCAGGTCGGCCTGCGCGTGCGCCTGTCGTCGCTGGCGTCGAGCAAGTGGGCCGATACCGGTGGCGAGAAGTCCAAGTTCGGTCTGTCTGCGGCCCAGCTGATCTCGGTGGTCGAGCGTTTTCGTGGCGCCGGCCTGGATCAGGGCATTCGCCTGCTGCACTTCCACATGGGTTCGCAGATCGCCAACCTGGCGGACTACCAGCACGGCTTCAAGGAAGCTATCCGCTACTACGGCGAGCTGCGCGCACTGGGCCTGCCGGTCGATCACATCGACGTCGGTGGCGGCCTGGGGGTCGACTACGACGGCACTCACTCGCGCAACGCCAGCTCGATCAACTACGACATCGACGATTACGCCGCAGTCGTGGTGGGCATGCTCAAGGAGTTCTGCGATGCCCAAGGCCTGCCGCACCCGCACATCTTCTCGGAAAGCGGCCGCGCCCTGACTGCGCACCACGCGATGCTGGTGGTGCAGGTCACCGACGTCGAGAAGCACAACGACGAAGTGCCGACCATCGAGAACAAGGAAAGCCTGCCGGAGACCGTGCAGTGGCTGGTCGACCTGCTCGGCCCGACCGATATCGAGATGGTGACCGAGACCTACTGGCGCGCTACCCACTACATGGGTGACGTGGCCGCGCAGTATGCCGACGGCAAGATCAGCCTGGCCGAGAAAGCCCTGGCCGAGCAGTGCTACTTCGCTGTGTGCCGCCGCCTGCACAACTCGCTCAAGGCTCGCCAACGTTCGCATCGCCAAGTGCTCGATGAACTCAACGACAAGCTGGCCGACAAGTACATCTGCAACTTCTCGGTGTTCCAGAGCCTGCCGGACACCTGGGCGATTGGCCAGGTACTGCCGATTCTGCCGCTGCATCGCCTCAACGAAGAGCCGCTGCGCCGCGCCGTGCTGCAGGATCTGACCTGTGACTCGGATGGCAAGATCAACCAGTATGTCGATGAGCAGAGCATCGAGACCAGCCTGCCGGTGCATGGCATCAACGAAGGTGAAGACTACCTGTTGGGGATCTTCCTGGTCGGTGCTTACCAGGAGATCCTGGGCGACATGCATAACCTGTTTGGTGACACCGATTCGGTGAACATCTACCAGAATGCCGATGGCAGCGTGTACCACGCCGGGATCGAGACCCATGACACCATCGAAGACATGCTGCGCTACGTGCACTTGTCGCCGGAGGAGTTGATGACGCATTACCGTGACAAGGTCGCCAGCGCCAAGATCACTGCGCGTGAGCGTACCCAGTATCTGGATGCGTTGCGCCTTGGCTTGACCCGCTCTTCCTACCTGTCGTCGTAAGCTTCAAAGGCTTGGGTGTAATCCAGATCTTGGGGCCGCAAGGCGGCCCCAAGATCTTGAGAACATCACTGCACTCAGGGCACCCACTGTCCCTGCCGCTCCAACCGCCACCCCAACCACCCCAGCGTCACCGCCCGCAACCCCATGAAGCCGAGAAACGCCAACCACAATCCATGGTTGCCGAACCCACTCGCCATCCACGCCAACGGGCAAGCCAGCACCACGCTGAGCAGCATCGCATTGCGCATTTCCTGCGCCCTGGTCGCGCCAATGAACAAGCCATCGAGCAAATAACTCCACACCGCCACCAGCGGCAGCAACGCCAGATAGGGCAAGAACGGATACGCCGCCGCACGTACGCTCTGGATATCTGTCTGCAAGTCGATGAACAGATGCCCGCCAAGCAGGAACAACAGCGCAAAGCCGATACTCACGATCAACGACCAGCCGCCCGCCACCACCAGCGAGCGGCGCAGGGTCTGGCGATCACGCGCGCCGATGGCGTGGCCGCATAACGCCTCGACCGCATGGGCCAGGCCATCCAGGGCATAAGCCGTCAGCATCAGGCCATTGAGCAGCAAGGCATTGGCCGCCACTGTCGCCTCGCCCAAGCGCGCGCCTTGTACCGTCAGCAGCAGGAACACCAGCTGCAAGGCCAGGCTGCGCAAAAAGATATCGCGGTTGACCGCCAGCAACGGCCGCCAGGCCTGCCAACGCTTCAACGCCGCCCAGGCGATCTGCCCAGGGTAGGCGCGCAACGCCGGGCGGGTGAGGGCCAGGCCCAGCAGCGCAGCACTCCACTCAGCGATCACCGAGGCCCGCGCCGAACCGACCACGCCCCAGTCCAGGCCAAGGACGAACCACAGGTTCAGGGCAATGTTCAGCACGTTGGTAGTGAGCAGGATGGCCAGCGGCGCGCGGGCGTTCTGCGTACCGAGGAACCAGCCGACCAGGGCGTAGCTGGCCAAGGCTGCCGGCAAACCCAGCAAGCGCGTGTGGAAAAAATCTTCGGTGGATTGATGCAGCGCCGCGCTCGGCTGCATGGCGTGCAACGCCAATTGGCTGAAGGGCAAGGCAAGCAGGCCGATGACGATGGCGAAGCCCAGCGCCAGCAGCAGCCCTTGCACCAGCACCTGGCGCAACGCTGCACCGTCGGCGCGCCCTGCAGCCTGGGCAGCGAAGCCCGTTGAGCCCATGCGCAGGAAGCCCATCAGCCCGACCATGAAGGTGAACAGGGTGGCGCCCACCGCCACCGCGCCGAGCTGGTGAGCATGCGGCAGATGGCCGATGACGGTGCTGTCGACTAGCGCGACCAGGGGCACCGAAATGTTGGACAGGATCATCGGCGCGGCCAGGCCCCAGACCTTGCGGTGGCTCGGGCGATCACGCCAGTCGGCGATAAGAGAAAACATGCGAAGTCCTGGAAGTGGAACTGCCTGTAAGACTGTTTCGGGTAAGGGGTGGATTTGCCCGACGGCATTGTAGCGGCCAGGCAAGCAAACTGCGCGAACGCGGTCTCACTTGCCGCTCCATACCGGGTGCGGCGCTCGCGGTTGCGCTATAGTTGGTGCCCTTACGAACACGCTGCCGAAGAGTCCCCTCTCTCATGCTCAACAAAGGATTGTTGCTGGCCTGCGCGCTGGCCCTGCTCAGTGCCTGTGATTCCTCCTCCAAGGACACCCCTGCACCCGCGGAAAAACCGGCGGCCACTGCGCCTGCCGAAGCTAAACCGGCCAAGCGCGAAGACCCCGCCGTTCTCGCAAAACGCTATGCCGGTCGCGAGCTGACTGTACTGGATGTCTCGGAAACCCAGGTCGACGGTGCCAGTGCGTTGTCGATCAGCTTTTCCGCTCCGCTGGATGCCAGCCAGGACTTCGCCGCCAAGGTGCACCTGGTCGATACCGTCAAAGGCAAGGTCGATGGCGCCTGGGAGCTCTCGGACAACCAAATGGAGCTGCGCCTGCGCCACCTTGAGCCGCAGCGCAAGCTGGTCCTGACCGTCGACAAGGGCCTGCTGGCAGTCAATGGCAACGCGCTGGCCAGTGAATCGGTCAGCCGCCTGGAAACCCGCGACATGCAGCCGACCATCGGCTTCGCCAGCCGTGGCTCGTTGCTGCCCACTCGCCTGGCCGAAGGCCTGCCGGTGATCGCCTTGAACGTCGACAAGGTCGATGTCGAGTTCTTCCGTATCAAGCCGGAAATGCTCTCGACCTTCCTGGTCAACTGGGGCCGTAACAGCAGCTTGTACTACTACCAGTCCAAGGAAACGTTGCAGATGGCCGAGCTGGTGTACAGCGGCCGCTTCGACCTCAACCCTGCGCGCAACACCCGCGAAACCGTGTTGCTGCCCATCGCCGGGATCAAGCCACTGCAAGACCCAGGCGTGTACCTGGCCGTGATGCGTGCCTCCGGCACCTACGACTACTCGCAGCCGGCGACCCTGTTCACCCTCAGTGACATTGGCGTCTCCGCGCACCGTTACCGCGACCGTCTGGACGTATTCGCCCAGGCCCTGGAAGGCGGCAAGGCGCTCAACGCGGTCAACCTCGAACTGCACGATGACAAGGGCAAGCTGCTGGCCCAGGCCAAGACCGACAGCGACGGCCATGCGCAACTGCCGATCACGGCCAAGGCCGACACCCTGATCGCCACCCAAGGTGTCCACACCACCTTGCTGCGTCTGAACACCGCTGCCCTGGACCTGGCTGAATTCGATATCACCGGCCCTCAAGCCAACCCGCTGCAGTTCTTCATCTTTGGCCCGCGCGACTTGTATCGTCCGGGTGAAACCGTGTTGCTCAATGGCCTGTTGCGCGATCAGGACGGCAAGCCCATCAAGGTCCAGCCGGTGAGCGTGGAAGTGCGCCGACCGGATGAGCAGGTCAGCCGCAAATTCGTCTGGGAGGCCGATGCCAATGGCCTTTATCAATATCAGCTGCAATTGGCCACTGAGGCGCCTACCGGTCGCTGGCAACTGCTGCTGGACGTGGGCGGTGGTCGCAAGCAAGTGTATGAGTTCCTCGTCGAGGATTTTTTGCCCGAGCGTCTGGCGCTTGAGCTCAAGGGCAGTAGCACGCCGCTGAGCCCTGAGCAAACCGCACACATCCAGGTCAACGGCCGCTACCTCTATGGCGCGCCTGCTGCCGGCAACCGCCTGAGCGGCCAGGCCTATGTGCGGCCGCTGCGTGAGGCAGTGCCGGCGTTGCCGGGTTATCAGTTCGGTTCGGTCACCGAGACCGAGCTCAATCAGGATCTGGAACTGGACGAAGTCACCCTCGACCAGGCCGGCAAGGCAACAGTGGACATCGAGAGCCGCTGGGCCGAGGCTCGTTCGCCCCTGCAACTGACTGTGCAGGCCAGCCTGCAAGAGTCGGGTGGTCGGCCGATTACCCGCCGCCTCGAACAACCGATCTGGCCGGCCGAGCGCCTGCCGGGCCTGCGCGGGCTGTTCGAGGGGGAAGAAACCGACAGCGACGGCCCAGTCGAATTCGAAGTGCTGGTGGCCGACCGCAATGGTAAAAAGCTCGCAGTCGATAACCTCAAGGTGCGCCTGATCCGCGAGCGTCGTGACTACTACTGGAACTACTCGGACAGCGACGGCTGGAGCTACAACTACAACGAGAAGTTCCTGACCCAGAGCGAGGAGACTGTCAGCGTCAAGGCCGGCTCCACGGCCAAGCTCAACTTCCTGGTCGAGTGGGGCCCATACCGGGTCGAGGTGGAAGATCCGCAGACTGGCCTGGTGTCCAGCGCACGCTTCTGGGCTGGCTACCGTGCCCAGGACAACGCCGAAGGCGGCGCGGTACGTCCCGACCAGGTCAAGCTGGCGCTGGACAAGAAGTCCTACGCCGATGGCGCCACTGCCCAGGTCACCGTCACCCCACCGGCCGCCGGCAGTGGTTACCTGATGGTCGAATCCAGCGACGGTCCGCTGTGGTGGCAAGAGATCGATGTGCCTGCCGAGGGCAAGACCTTCGACGTCAAGCTCGATAGCAAGTGGGCGCGCCACGACCTGTATATCAGCGCCCTGGTGATCCGCCCCGGTGAGCGCAAGGCCAATGCCACGCCCAAGCGCGCGGTTGGCGTACTGCACCTGCCGCTCGATCGCGCCGAGCGCAAGCTGGCGGTGACCTTGCAAGCGCCGGAGAAAATGCGTCCCAAGCAGCCGCTGACGGTCAAGTTCAAAGCCGTCAATGCCGATGGCAGCGTTCCCAAGCAGGTGCATGTGCTGCTGTCTGCGGTGGATGTCGGCATCCTCAATATCACCGACTTCAAGACCCCAGACCCGTTCGCCAGCCTGTTCGGCCGCAAGGCCTATGGTGCTGACCAATTGGACATCTACGGCCAGTTGATCGAAGCTGGCCAAGGCCGTCTGGCGAGTTTGGCGTTCGGTGGCGATGCGGGCATGGCCAAGGGCGGCAAGCGCCCCAATACCACAGTGACCATCGTCGCTCAGCAGAGCCTGCCAGTGACCCTGAACGACAAGGGTGAAGGCGAGGCCACTGTGGACATCCCCGATTTCAACGGTGAGCTGCGGCTGATGGCCCAGGCCTGGAGCGACGAGCACTTCGGCATGGCCGAAGGCAAGACGGTGGTCGCCGCGCCGCTGATCGCCGAGTTGTCGGCGCCACGCTTCCTGGCCGGCGGCGACCGCACCAACCTGGCGCTGGATTTGGCCAACCTGTCCGGTCGCGCCCAGCAACTGACTGTGCAACTGAGCACCGAAGGTCAGCTTGGCCTGGTTGCCGCCAATCAGCAAAACATCACCTTGGCCGAAGGCCAGCGCAGCACCTTGATGATTCCGGTTCAAGCCCAGGGTGGCCTTGGCCAGGGCAAGGTCCATGTGCAGGTCAACGGCTTGCAACTGCCAGGCGAGCCTGCCATGGCCTTCGAGCGTGAATGGACCTTGGGCATTCGCCCGGCCTACCCGGCGATGCTCAAGCACTACCGGGTGGCACTCAAGGATCAACCCTGGAGCTTGCCGGAGAGTGATCTGGCCGAGTTCGAACCAGCGGGCCTGGAAGCCAGCCTCGCCCTGTCGAGCCGCCCGCCACTGAACCTCGCCGAGCAGATCCGTGCGCTTGAGGCGTATCCCTATGGCTGCCTGGAACAGACCACCAGCGGCCTGTATCCGTCGCTCTACGCCGACGCCGAAAGCCTCAAGCGCCTGGGCATCAAGGGCGAGCCGGCCGATGTGCGCAAACGCAAGATCGAGATGGGTATCGAGCACCTTTTGGGCATGCAGCGCTACAACGGCAGCTTCGGCCTGTGGAGTTCGGACAGCGAGGAAGAGTACTGGCTGACCGCCTATGTCACCGACTTCCTGCTGCGCGCTCGCGAGCAAGGTTATGGCGTGCCGGCCGAAGCTTTGAAGAAAGCCAACGAGCGCCTGCTGCGTTATCTGCAAGAGCGCAACTTGATCGAAGTGAACTACAGCCAGAATTCCGAGCACACCCGCTTCGCGGTGCAGGCCTACGCTGCGCTGGTGCTGGCCCGCAGTCAGCAGGCGCCACTGGGTGCCTTGCGCAGCCTGTTCGAGCGCCGCAGTGACGCCCGCTCCGGCCTGCCCTTGGTGCAACTGGCGGTGGCGCTGGACAAGATGGGCGACAAGCCGCGTTCGCAGCAGGCCTTGCAGGCCGGCCTGGGCATTGGTCGCAGCGACGGCTGGATGGCCGACTATGGCAGCGCGGTGCGCGATCAGGCGCTGATCCTGGCGTTGCTGCAGGAGAACAACCTGGCCAGTAACCAGGTCGACCAACGTCTGTTCGCCTTGTCCGATGAGTTGGCGGCCAATCGCTGGCTGTCGACCCAAGAGCGCAACGCGCTGTACCTGGCTGGCCGTGGTCTGCTGGGTAAACCCGAAGGCAAATGGCAGGCGCGTCTGGACAGTGCCGGTGAGATTCGTGAGCTGGATAACGCGGAATCTGGCATGAAGCTCGAAGGCCCTCTGCTGGCATCGCCATTGACGGTGCAGAACCAAGGCAGCGAGACCCTCTACCAGCAACTGACCCTGTCCGGTTATCCGCGCCAGGCGCCTGCGCCAAGTGGCAATGGCATGGAGATTCGTCGCGAGTACCTGGGCATGAACGGCCAGTACCTTGATCTGCGTAATCTGCGCAGTGGTGATCTGGTCCTGGTGCATCTGGCGCTCAAGGCGCACAGCCAGGTGCCGGACGCGCTGGTCGTCGACCTGCTGCCTGCGGGGTTGGAGCTTGAGAACCAGAACCTGGCCCAGAGCGCGGCCAGCCTGGAAAACGCCAGCAGCGCGGTGAAGCAGTGGCGCGAGTCGATGCAGAACGCCAACGTGGTTCATCAGGAATACCGTGATGACCGCTACGTAGCGGCGCTCAAGCTCGATAGCTACGGCACCACGCACCTGTTGTACCTGGCGCGTGCGGTCACCCCGGGCACCTATCGGGTGCCGCCACCGCAGGTCGAGTCGATGTACCGGCCGAACGTACAGGCGGTGGGCGAAAGCCAGGGTGAGTTGGTGGTCAAGGCGCGCTAGGGGCGGCTGGCCTCATCGCGGGGCAAGCCCGCTCCTACAGGGCAGGCCCATGTAGGAGCGGGCTTGCCCGCGATGAGGACCGATCCTGGATCAATGAATGATCCAGCTCAGCACCCACAACCCCAACACCAACCAGATGATCCCAAGGATGATCGAAGCGCGCATGAAAGCGCGGATCGCCGAGTACAGCAGCAACAGGCCGACGATCAGGGCCAGGATGCTGACCAACGAGGTGTCCATGCCCAAGGTGCGCGCCAGACCATCGATAAAGTTGCCGCCGGCATTGGCCAGCAGGTTGAACAGCCCGCTCAATGCGTCGACGATAAAGCGGATCAACGCGCCCAATGCCTGGCCCAGCCAATCGAAAAAACCTTCTACATGCATAATCGCTTCCTGATGATCAATCCAAGGCTTTGGCCATCACCTGGCCAGGTCGGTTCCCGATGCCAAGCTTAGTACGCCCACATAGCCGTGCGGGACGGCTACTGCGCGGCATTGTCGTGGGCTGCCTGCTGGCGATGGGCCTGCTGTGGTTGGCCGATCGTATCTGGCCATTGCCAATGCCCGCCGATGACCTGGCGCGGGTGGTCCTGGCCGAGGATGGCACGCCGCTTTGGCGTTTTGCCGATGCCGATGGCGTCTGGCGTTATCCCATCAGCCCCGATGAGGTGTCGCCGCTGTATTTGCAGGCGCTGCTGACCTACGAAGACCGCTGGTTCTACCGCCACCCTGGGGTCAATCCGCTGGCGCTGGTGCGCGCGGCCTGGCTTAACCTCAGCGGTGGCCGGGTGGTATCCGGGGGCAGCACCTTGTCGATGCAGGTGGCGCGTTTGCTCGACCCGCACGAGCGCACCTTGCTGGGCAAGTCGCGCCAGCTGTGGCGAACGTTGCAGCTGGAGTGGCACCTGTCCAAGCGCGAGATCCTCCAGCTGTATCTCAATCGAGCACCGTTTGGCGGCACTCTTCAAGGCGTGGCGGCGGCCAGTTGGGCGTATCTGGGCAAATCCCCCAAACACCTCACCCCAGCGGAGGCGGCCATGCTCGCCGTATTGCCGCAGGCGCCCAGCCGTTTACGCCCAGACCGCCATCCGCAACGGGCCCAGGCGGCTCGCGACAAAGTCCTGCAGCGCTTGGTCGAGTATCAGGTGTGGCCCGCGCAACAGGTCGATGAGGCGCGCGAGGAGCCCTTGCTGCTGGCGCCGCGCCAGGAACCGGCGCTGGCTCCGCTGCTGGCGCGAAGGCTCAATAGCGCCAACAGCCCACCGCTGATTCGCACCACCGTCGATGCCTCGTTGCAGCGGCGTCTGGAAGATTTGCTGCTGGGCTGGCGCGCCCGGCTGCCCGAGCGCACCTCGGCGGCGATCCTGGTGGTCGATTCGCAGACCATGGCGGTGCGCGCCTACCTGGGTTCGATCGACCTCGCCGACGAGCGCCGCTTCGGCCATGTCGATATGGTTCACGCGCTGCGCTCGCCCGGCTCGACGCTCAAGCCGTTCCTTTACGGCATGGCCTTGGATGACGGCCTGATCCATTCCGAATCGCTGTTGCAGGACGTACCGCGCCGCTATGGCGACTACCGCCCGGGCAACTTCTCCATGGGCTTCAGCGGGCCGGTCTCGGCCAGCTCAGCCTTGGCCCTGTCGCTCAACTTGCCGGCGGTGCAATTGCTGGAGGCCTACGGCCCTAAGCGGTTCGCTGCGCAACTGCGCATGGGCGGCATGCCGCAGATACTGCCGCCATTGGCCGAACCGAACCTGTCGCTGATTCTGGGCGGTGCTGGCAGCCGTCTGGAAGATCTGGTCGGCGGCTATGCGGCCTTGGCCCGCGCCGGGAACAGTGCACGTATCCGGCTGCAACCTCAGGACCCGTTGCTCGAACGCCGGCTGCTCTCACCTGGGGCGGCGTGGATTATCCGGCGTATTCTCAGCGGCCAGGCGCGCCCGGACCGCGACCCGCACGCAGAACTGGTACAGCGCCCGCAGCTGGCCTGGAAGACCGGCACCAGCTATGGCTTTCGTGATGCCTGGGCGGTGGGGGTAGGACCACGTTATTTGATCGGGGTGTGGATTGGCCGCCCCGATGGCACTCCGGTGCCTGGCCAGTTCGGCCTGGCCTCGGCGGCGCCGTTGATGCTGCAAGTGCACGACCTGTTGAGCAATCGCGACAGCCAGCGGGGCATCAGTGCGCCTGTCGAGCAGGTGCCAGCGTCGGTTGGCGTTGCCGCGATCTGCTGGCCGTTGGGCCAGCCGATGAATCGGCAAGACCCCAATTGTCGGCGCCAACGCTTTGCCTGGACCCTCGACAACACCACCCCGCCGACCTTGCAGGCGGCTGACCAGCCGTTGGGCTTGAGCCTGCGCGAAACCGTCTGGGTCAATGACCAAGGCTTGCGTGTCGATGCCAGCTGCGCCGGTGCCAAGGCGCAGGACATCGCCCTCTGGCCGGCCCCATTGGAACCTTGGCTGGCCCGGGTCGAGCGGCGTGCAGCGCGTCTGCCGCTAGTCGATCCAGCCTGCCCGCCGCAGGTTCCGGCCAGCGCGCCACCGCTGTCGATCGTCGGCGTTCGCCCCGGTGATAACCTGCGTCGCCCGGCGACCAGCAGCGAGCCTTTGCAGCTGCATGTTTCGGCGTTAGGTGGCGCTGGCCTGCGCTGGTGGTTCGTCAATGGCCAGCCGCTGGGTGAAACCCGCGGGCAGGACAGCATGCTGCTGCGTTTCGAACAGGCCGGGCGCATCGAACTCAGTGCCTTGGACGAGAGCGGCGAGACGGCGCGGGTAGAGTTCCAGGTCAGCGAATGATTCACCGGCGCCAGGCGCGTACAAGGTTCGACGTTTACTGGGCCAGCGCCTAGGCTTTGCACGTGACGGGGCGGCACTTGCGGCCCTTATCCACGGGATCATGGAGTGTCCGAATGCGCCCTCTGGTCGTGTCCCTGCTGATGCTGTCCTGGGCGGGGCTGGCCGGGGCCCAGCCTTTGCCCAGCTTTCTCAACAGCAACGACATCGAGCGACGCCTACCCAGCGCGAATGTGCCGGTCGACGCCTATCGTCCTAACGTGCCGGTAATGCACGTTGCGCCGATAGCTGTCGGTCAGCCACATGCACTGCCCCTGAGCAGCCGGTTCGAGCTGCGCAAGGTCCGCTTCGAGGGCGGTACGGTGTTCCCCTTGAGTGATCTGCGCGAGCATTACCGGCCATTGATCGGTCGCAGGGTCACGTTGGGCGAACTGGTCGAGTTCACCCAGCGCTTGACCCAGCGCTATCAGCAGGATGGTTACCTGCTCTCATACGCCTACCTGCCACCCCAGGACTTTGCCGATGGCCGGGTGCGCGTGGTGCTGGTGGAAGGTTATATCCGTGATTACCAGATAGAGGGCGACATCGGTCCGGCTGCCACCTACCTGGACACCCTGTTGGGCAAGCTCAAGGCCGAGCGTCCGCTGACCCGGACCACCTTCGAGCGCTATACCAGCCTGATTAATCGCATCCCGGGAGTGAGCTTTGCCGCGCACTTGGCTGCGCCAGCCAGCGCTGATGGCGCTGCGCGGCTGGTCGCCCAGGCCTCGCGCAAACCGCTTAGCACTTCCGTGCAGGTCGTCGAGGGCAGTCGCGATGATCCACAAGCGCTGATTGCGCTGACCAGCAATGGGCAAACCCGCTTCGCCGAACAGCTCTCGGCCAGCGCACTGGTGCCACCTGGAGAGGATGAGAGTCATTATGGCCGGCTGGATTATGGCCAGTACCTGGATGGCGAGGGCAGCCGCCTGCTGCTTTCGGCTGCGCGCTACCGCAGCGAGCCCAGTACGCGGGTACGCCTGGACAATGGCATCGATCTAACCCAGCAGCGCGAGACTGATCGCTACTCGGTCGGTATCAGCCAAACCCTGATCGCCTCGCCCAGGCAATGGCTGGACGTGGTTGGACGCTTCTATGTGGTCAAGGACCGGATCGACTACCAGCGGGTTGGCTCTGGGCTGAAGTCAGATAGCCAGACCCACCTGCGTGCGCTGTCCTTCGAGGGCGACTGGCGCCAGGCCGACCCTGGCCGCCTGCGGATTGTCAGCGCCGGCGTGTACCAGGGGTTGGACTATTTCGGGGCGCGGACCAATGCCGACTACGACTTGGACTTTCTCCGTCTGCGCCTGTCTGCGTTGCAGAGTGATCAGTGGTTCGACAACTGGCAAGGCGTAGCTTCGGCGGCGTTGTCCTGGAGCGGTGACAGCCTGCCGGACAGCGAGCGCGTGGTGTTTGGTGGGCAGGGCTTCGGCCGTGGTTACCCCAGTGATCAAGCCTGGGGCGACAAGGGCTGGGGTGTGGCCTATGAGCTGAACTACAGCTTCAAGCGAGAAGGCCATTGGCTGAAGGTGCTGCAACCCTACGTCGTGTTGGACGCCGCCCGCACCTGGTTCAACGAGGTTGATATCCGCGAGGCACGCCTGTCATCGGCAGCGCTCGGCGTGAGGCTGGGTGATGCGCGCTACTACAACGTTGCCCTGGAAGTCGCCAAGCCGCTATCGGACATCGCCCTGGACAGCCTCGATCGGCGGCCGCGGATGACCTTGAGTTTCAGTTGGCAGTTGTGAGTTTCAGAGAAACGCCTGACGCACGCTGTCAGAACGTCGTCTGATAGCCCCAACAGATGTTTGTTCTTACCCTTGGAAGCGTTGCCAGCGGCTTGCCCTTGCCGAGGAGATTGGAGTTGAGTTTTCGTTTATTTCGATTAGGCTCAGGTGATATTGGCATGGCAATGGGAAATACAGTCATGAGCATATCCCGCAAATCTGACTTTCCACAGGCTCGAGAGATCGCTGCAGCGGTACAGGGGCAGCGAGCGCTCGCCGCATTTCTCTGCACCAAAGAAGATATGCAGCGAATCGAAATCTACGATGAGAAAAACAAGGCACATGCAGTTGAATTGCCGACGAGCGCTTTGCGCTTGCTGATGGATGTATTGGGTGAACTGGCGCTAGGAAATTCCGTACGTGTGGTGCCGGTTCATGCCGAACTGACTACTCAGGAAGCCGCAGACTTACTGAGTGTTTCACGGCCTCATCTGGTCAAGCTGCTGGAGGAGGGGGCACTGCCTCACCACAAGGCTGGCCGCCATCGAAGAGTGTTTTTTTCCGACCTTATGGCCTACAAGCAACAGCGTGATGACGCCAGACACAAGGCCTTGAATGAGTTGACGAGCCTGTCTGAAGAGCTTGGGTTGGGCTATTGATGGGCACACGACGAAGAGTGGAAGCGTAACCTTCTACGCAATAGGGAGGACCTGAGCAGGGAACAACTCGATCGGGTATCTAGGCTAATGGAGGCCGCGATTCCCGATGCTTTAGTTAAAGGCCATGAACAACTCCTCGACTCGATCGAGCTGCCAGATCCGGATGATGCTCATGTTCTGGCTGCCGCCATCAGAAGCAGCGCGGAAATCATCGTCACGTTTAATTTGAAGGATTTTCCGTCCTCGACGCTCAATGCGTTCGATGTGCAAGCGCAGCATCCTGATGAGTTCATCATGGATCTTTGGGACCTGGATCAAGCTGCGGTACTCGCTGCGGTAGCTGAAATGCGCCAAGCCCTGGTGCGCTCGCCCTATACCGCTTACGCCCTGATCGAGTGTTTACTCAAGCAGGGGTTGCCCCAAACGGCGGGCATGTTGCGTGGCTACGCCATGCTCATCTGAGCGATGTACGTTACTGGCGAACCACCTGCATCCTCGGTGTGGGAAACAGGTTCTCCAGCGTCTCCAGCAGGCGGGCGTGGAAGATCGGCTTGCGAAACAGATCCAGTACCTGCAAGCGCAGCAGGTCGCTGACATCTTCCAGATCGGCATGCCCGGACATGACGATCACCGGCAGGTGTTGGCGGGAGGTGTGGTCGCGCAGGCGCTTGATCAGGCCGATGCCGCTTTCTTCGGGCATGCGCAGGTCGGTGATGACCAAGGCGACGTCAGGGTAGCGCGTGAGTTGCTGCAGTGCGGCTTTGACTGAGGTGGCGGTGTGGCACTTGAAACCTTCGTTTTCCAATAATTCGGCAAGTTCGAGCAGTGCCTCTTCCTCGTCGTCGACTAGAAGGATCTGTTGACGCAAGGAAGAGGTTGGCATCGTCGGCTCCTGACGGGTAGGTAGCGCAGGGCATGCGTGTGCGGCTTTCGATCAAGGCGTGATGGCGGTCTGGATGGTGCCCATCATGGTTTTGATCTGTGCGGAGATCGGATCGACGAAGGCCGCCAGTGCTACGGCAACCATTGCCGCAATGACTGCGTATTCGATACCGGAGGCTCCGTCCTTGCGTTGCAGGAAGTTCTGGCAGTGGATGAGGATCTTGAGCAGCAACATGGCACATCTCCTTGCGCGGGCGGCGCCGGTTTGTGGGGCGTAATGCGGTGATGCCCCTTTGCTATCACAGAATCGTCAAGCTACGCCGGAGTGCAAATGTAAGAAGGCATTAATCACAAAGTATTAGGTTGGTTCAGCGACGCTAAGCGCCTGTTTTGTCTCAGCGTCAAATTCATGGCTGGAAAAACTTAGTATCGCTCATGGCGATTTAGCCGCTCTGAACTACCGTGCAATAGCGAAATAGTTACTTTTTGCCATCATGGGTTTCAGGTGCGGGAGAGCGGTAATGAGCAGTCGCTTGACCATGATCCTTGCCGGGCTGTTTCTGGTTGCGGCATTGCTTGCAGGGTATTGGGGGTTGGTGCTGAGTCGACCGCCCGCGCCCGTCGCTGCGCCGCCGAGTGTCGAGGTGACGGCTCAGCCAGTAACCGCTCCGGCACCGATTCAGGTGGAGGAACCGCGCCGCTCGCCCATCGTCGTGTTGCGCCGCGACGTGGCCGCCAATACCCCTCTGAGCGAAGACGATCTGCTGATCGAGCGCTTGCAGGTGGTGCCTCAGGGCGCTTTCCAGCACATCGAGCAAGTGCTTGGCCGGCGCAGTGAGCGCGCCTTGGCTCAAGGGGCTTGGCTCGACGAACACAGCTTCCAATCAGGTGGCCCGCTGGCGCGGATGATCCGCAGCCACGAGCGGGCGGTGGCTGTGGCAGTCGATGATGTCGTTGGCGCGGCAGGGCAGGTGCGCCCCGGCGACTATGTGGATGTGCTGCTGTTCTTGCGTGAAGAAAACCACAACCCGCAGTCCTCCGCCCAGGTCATCTTGCCTGCGCTGCGGGTATTGAGCGTCGGTGAGCAGACGGGCTTGGCCAATGACGGCCGCCCGGCGCAAACCGCCGAAGAGCAGCAGGGGCGGCATGACCCGATCGGCACTGGCAATCGCACCGTGGCCTTGGCCGTGCCTGAAGCCTTCGCCAGCCGCCTGATGCTGGCAGCCCAGGCCGGCACCCTGCGCTTGGCCGTGCGTAGCGCCGATGAGCAGCTGCTGGCGGGCTATTGGGCCAATCCACAGGCCAAGCCCCAGGTCGAAACTGCCAGTCGCGATCTGTTTCGCTTTAGCCAATTGTCCCAGGTGCCTATCGCTAACGTCGCGCCTGCGGCGGGCAACCCAGGTATGCAGATCATTCGCGGCGCCCAGAGCAACGATTCAGTCAAGACACCCTGACCCAGCAAGGATGCAGCCATGCGTAGTTCCGCGCGGATATTCACCCCGTTGTGCCTCGCCCTGTCGCTGATAACGAGCCTGCCCATGGCACAGGCGGCGGAAAAGGGCTGTGCGGCGTTTGCCGACTTGCCCTCGGTGATCGAGATGGACCAGGGCCTGCAACAAGAGCTGCGCCTGCCGGTGACTATCAGCCGGGTGGCGGTGGGCGAGCCGAAGGTCGCCGATGTCCAGGCGAGTGGCGAGCGTGCGGTGCTGCTCACTGCAGTGGGGCCGGGGAGCACCACCTTGATGCTGTGGACCGCCTGCGCCCCTTCGCCGCATCGGGCAATGCTGTTCGTCAAGGGCAGGGCCAGTGCCGACATGGCCGAAGACGCGCTGCTGCCTTCGCAGGATGAGCAACTGCCGACCCAGGTGCAGGCCGATATCCGTTTCGTCGAGGTGCGCCGGAGCAAATACAAGGAAGCCGGCGCGCGGTTGTTCTTCAAGGGCTCGAACAACAGCCTGATCGGCTCGCCCAATACCGTGCCCAATACCGCTGTCACCCCTGGCAACGTGCCTATCGCGCGTCCTGCCATACCGCTTGATGACAGTGTGTTCAATATCGTCTGGGGCGGCGGCAGCAGCCGCTTCCTGGCTGCGATCAACGCGCTGGAAAATAGCGGCTTTGCCTACACCCTGGCGCGCCCGAGCCTGACCGTGCTCAGCGGCCTTACCGCGAGCTTCCTGGCCGGTGGCGAGATTCCTATCCCGGTGCCCAGTGCTGGCAGTGACAACGTCTCGATCGAGTACAAGGAGTTCGGCGTACGCCTGGCCCTGACCCCGACGGTGATCAGTCGCGACCGCATTACCCTCAAGGTGGCACCGGAAGTCAGCGAGCTGGACTACAACAATGCGGTGACCATCGCCGGTACCCAGGTGCCTGGCTTGAGCGTGCGCCGCACGGATACCAGCATCTCCCTGGCCGACGGCGAGAGCTTCATCATCAGCGGTTTGATCAGCAGCAACACCCGCTCTTCGGTAGACCGTCTGCCCGGGCTGGGCAGCTTGCCGATACTGGGCGCGTTCTTTCGCCAGTCGGCCTTGGTCCGCGATGAGACCGAGCTGCTGATGATCGTTACCCCGCACCTGGTCCAGCCATTGGCTGCCAACGCCCGCCTGCCCGAGCTGCCGGGTGAGCACCTGCGCACCTACGACCCCAGCTGGGGGCAGCTGTTCTTCCTGGAAAACGGCAATTTCGATGGCCGCAGTGGGTTATCACGATGAACGAGAGCCTCAACCAGACGTACCTGGCGATCACCCGCAACGAGCAAGACCTCAACTGGTTGCAGGGCGCTTTGGCCCAGCAGGGCCAGGTGATCGGCGCCAGTGGCGGCAGCCTCGACGAGTTGCTGGCGCTGGTTGACGTGACCTTCAGCAACTTGGTGTTCATTGGCTTGGACCGCGAGCAGTTGGTCACTCAGTGCGCCTTGATCGAAGGCGTTTTGGAGGCCAAGCCGATGTTGGCGATCGTCGCCCTAGGCGATGGCATGGACAACCAATTGGTGTTGCATGCCATGCGTGCTGGCGCCCGCGACTTCGTTGCTTACGGCTCGCGCGCCAGCGAGGTGGCTGGCCTGGTCCGGCGTCTGGGCAAGCGCTTGCCAGCGGTGACCAGCAACCCCAGCCTGGGTGGCCTGACCGTGCTCTACGGCGCCCAGCGCGGTGCCGACGGTGCGCTGCTGACCACTCATCTGGCGCGGGTGGTGCAGGACAGCGGCCAACAGACCCTGCTGCTCGACCTGGGCTTGCCGCGTGGCGACAGTCTGGCCTTGCTGGGCTTGGAAGCGTCGTTCTTCTTCGGCGACGCCTTGCGCCATTTGCGTCGGCTGGACGCCACGTTGATCGACAGCGCCTTCACCCGCGACAAGAGCGGCCTGCGCATTCTGGCCTATGCCGAGGCCGACGAGCCGCTGCGCAAGACCAGTGCCGCCGAGCTATACATGTTGCTCAGCGCGCTGCGCCAGCACTTCCAGCACATTGTCCTCAACCTCACCGGGCAGACCGACAGTGAAGCGTTGCGCACTATCGTCAGTCATTGCGACAAGCTGATTCTCTACACCGATCAGAACATCCTCGATTGCCGGCGCAACCTGGAAGTGCTCGATCAATGGCGCGACCGCGGGATCAAGCTGGAGCACGCCAGCTTGCTGGTGGACCGCTACCTCAAGCATGTCGCGCCAGACGCCGAGGCCTTGGCCAAACGTTATGGGTTGCCGTTGCTCAAAGTCATGCCGTACAGCCCTGAGGTGCGTCTGAATGCCAAGAACCAAGGCCTGAGCCTGTTCGAACTGGCCCCGCGCGAAAGCCTGACACAAGCCTTGCAGGGCCTGGGCGAGCGCCTGGCGCAGCGTTCGCAAAGCCTTGAAACGCCCACGCTGACCTGGCTGCGACGCCTGTGGGGGAGCAAATGAGCGGCGACGAACCTTTTGGCGGTCAACGCCATGCTGCGGCTGAGCCGCAAGCGCTCAAGCGCGCCTTGCACCGGCACGTCATCGACAGCATCGAGGACAGCGGGCGCAACTTGCTCGAAGGTGCCCGGCCAGCCCTGACGCAGTTCGTCTTCGAGCAGGTTGGCGACTATGTGGCGCGTATGCGCCTGGCCCTGTCGCGTTACGAAATGGAGCGCATGGCCGAGGAGCTGGTCGACGAACTGACCGGCTATGGCCCACTTGAGGTACTGCTACGCGATCCCAGCGTCACCGAAATTCTGGTCAACGGCCCGCACCGGGTGTTCGTCGAACGCGCCGGTTTGTTGCAGCTGACGGACCTGCGTTTTATCGACGCGCACCATGTCGAGCGGGTCATGCAACGCATCCTGGCGCCCTTGGGGCGGCGCCTGGATGAGTCTTCGCCGATGGTCGATGCGCGCCTGCCCGATGGCAGCCGGGTCAATGCCATCATCCCGCCGGTGGCCTTGGACGGGCCGTGTCTGTCGATCCGAAAATTTCGCCGCGACATGCTCAAGAGTGCCGACCTGCTCGCGACCCGGGCGATCGATCAGGCCATCTTCGACTTTCTTGAACGCGCGGTGGGGCGGCGCTGCAATATTCTGGTCAGTGGCGGCACCGGGACCGGCAAGACCACCTTGCTCAATATCCTCAGTCTGATGATTGCCCCGCAGGAGCGCCTGGTGACCATCGAAGACGTCGCTGAACTGCAGCTCAATCACCCTCATGTGGTACGCCTGGAGACGCGCCCGCCGAACGTCGAGGGGCATGGTGAGATCAAGGCCAGCGAGCTGATTCGCAACGCCTTGCGGATGCGCCCGGATCGCATCCTGCTGGGTGAGATCCGCGGCGCCGAAGTGCTCGATGTGCTCACGGCGATGAACACCGGTCATGATGGCTCGATGAGCACCGTGCATGCCAACACCGCCCAGGACGCCTTGCTGCGCCTGGAAACCCTGGTCGGTCTGAGCGGCCGGCAGATTGCCGAGAAGACCTTGCGCCAGATGATCTGCGCGGCGCTCGACGTGGTGATTCAGTTGACGCGGCTGGCCGATGGCCGTCGCTGCGTCAGCGAAGTGCTGGAAGTGGTGGGGGTGCGCGACGATGTGTACGTGACCAACACGCTGTTTCGTCTCGACCGCCGCGGCGGCACCAGCTTTCTGCGCGAAGCACCGAACCCGGCTGGCGCCAAGTTGCGCAACGACGGTGTGCTGTGACTGGCGCCCTGCTGCTGGCGCTGTCGCCGCTGTTGCTCGGCGTCGCCCTGCTGCTGTTTCGCCTGGCCCTGTACAAGCGCGGCGAGGAGCGCATTCTGCAGCGCCTGGGCCGAGCCTATCGCTCGGTGCGCAGCGGCAAGGCGCGGCGTGAATGGTTCGACCCGCTGCTGCAACGGGCAGGCGTGGATACTGCCGCGTTCAATCCCAGGCCATGGCTGCTGGCGTGGGGCGGATTGGTCATGGCTGGCCTGCTGGCCTCTGGCTGGGCGTTCGGCTTGATGGTGCTGTTGAGTGTGCCTGTGCTGGGCTATCTGTACTTGAGTTGGCGATATCGGCTGCGCGTGCGCCAGATCATCCAGCAACTGCCGGGCCTGTTGGACTACAGCGTGCGTAGCTTGAAGGCCGGGCGGACGCTGAACGATTCGGTGCTGGGCGGAATCGATGGCACTCGCGAACCGCTGCGTTCGGCCATGGAGCGGGTGCGGCGCAATGTCCGCCTGGGGGTAGCGCTGGAGGTAGCGGTCAGCGAGCTGGCCGAACTCTATGATCAGGACGAAATGCGCCTGTTCGCCCTTGGTCTGCGGATCAACCAGCAGTATGGCGGCAATGCCAGCGAGTTGATGGAGAACCTGATCAAGCTGATCCGCGAGCGCGAACAAGGCACGCGCCAGCTCAAGGCCTTGACCGGTGAAACCAGGGTCACCGCATGGATTCTCGGGGCGCTGCCGTTGAGCATGGTCGGCTACTTCCTGCTCGGTAACCCCGGCTACTTGCTGGGTATGTGGCGCGACAGCCAGGGGCAGATGCTGCTGTTACTGGCCTTTGCCTTCCAGGCGCTTGGTTGCCTGGTGCTATGGCGCATGATGAGGAGCCTGTGAACATGGCCTGGCTGATCTGCGCGGTGTTCCTGCTGGCTGGATTCGCCTTGCTCGGCATGCAGGCCTTGAAGCAGTTGCGCGTACGTTTGCTGATCGCGCGGCGCTTGCAAGGTCAGCTGGCACGCGAGGAGCGGTTGGGCGACTGGCTGCACTGGCTAGGCAGCAGCAACCTGGGGCGGCGCTTGCAGCGGCTCGATGGCGAAACCCAGGCGCTGCTTGATCGTGTGGGTTGGCGGCGCAGTCGCCAGCGAGCGCTGTTTGCCGCTGTCCAGTTGGGGCTGCCGCTACTGGCAGTGGGCCTGACGCTGCTGTTGCAACACGGATTGATGGGCGCCTGGACTGGCCATTGGTTGGTGCGGCCGTTGTGTGCCTTGGGGGTCGGCTATCTACTGCCCAAGCGCCTGCTGGCGCTGGCGGCTGCGCGTCGTCAACAGCGCATCGCCCTGGAAGTGAGCTTGCTGATTCCCTTGTTGCGCATCCTCTTTGAAACCGGCCTGGCCGTCGAGCAAGCCCTGCGGGTGCTCAGTCACGAAGGGCGTACCTTGGTGCCGGAGATCAGCGAAGAGCTGCGCCTGGTCCTGCAACGGGTGGACTCCGGCCTGGCGCTGGCGCCTGAGCTGGAAAAGACTGCGAAACTGCTGGCGGTCGATGAGCTGATCGACACCTGCGTGATCCTGCGCCAGCTACTGGTGCAGGGCAGTGGGGCGATGAAGTCGCTGCAAGCCCTGAAGACCTTGCTCGATGACCGCCGGATGACCCGTTTGCAGGAGCGGGTGTCGAAGATGTCGGCGAAGATGTCGGCGGTGATGATGATATTTCTGTTTCCGGCCCTGCTGATTGTCTTGGCCGGACCTGGCTTGACCGCGTTGGCGCGGGCCTTGGGATCGTGAGGGGAGGGTGGGGATGAGATCAATATTGATAGCCCTGGGGCTGTTGCTGCTTAGCGGTTGCGCCGGGCACTCGCCGCAGGGCCTGGCGCAGGTGTTCGCTGGCAACACATGCGGCAAGCCCGACGCTGACCAGCAGTTGGCCCTGAACCTGGCGGATGAAATGCTCAACGACGGCCGCCCGCATGCCAGCCTTGCGCATTTGCAGCAGTTGCCAGATGAACTCGACCAGGTGCGCCTGCGCAAAGCCAAGGTCCTGCGCCTGCTCGGGCGTAGCGAGGCCGAGCCGCTGTACCGCAGCCTGCTCGGCGGTTGTCTTGCCTCTGAAGGCGAGCACGGCCTTGGCCAGCTGGCATCGGCCCGCGGAGACGACGCCCAGGCCCTGCGCAATTTGCAGCGGGCTGTGCGCCTGGCGCCGACCGATGAAAAGGTGCGTAACGATTTGGGCGTGGTGCTGATGAACCTTGGCGATCATGAGCAGGCGCGCTTTGAGTTTCTGACGGCGATTGAGCTCAAGGATGATAACCCACTGCCGGCGGTCAACCTGGTGGCCTTGTCGTTGCTGCAGGACAACTGGCAGCAGGCGGCAGATCTGGTGGCCCGTCTGCGGCTTAAGCCTGCGCAATTTGCCGAGGCCCAGGCGCGCGCCAGGCAGTTGAAGTCGACCGGGCGGGGTGTTCTGCCGGTCAGTTGAAGGGTCGGCCAGCGAGCCTTGTAGGCGCTGGCTTGCCTGCGATGGGCCGCAAAGCGGCCCCAATCCACGCAACAGGAGGCACTTTCCGATGCTCAGATCCTTAATTCTCCTGGCCTGCATTCCCCTGGCAGCAGTGGCCGAAGAACCGCCACGCCAGCCGCCAGCGCAAACCGCCACCGAAGCCCTGTTGCGCGTGCAATCGAGCAACCAGCAAGCCTCGACCAAGCTCCAGCGGCAAACCGCCAGCGAGCGCGACCAATCGATGTACCGCTGGCTGGAAACCTACAAGTACCCGATCCCCGACCATTTCCGCTGGGTGAAGATCAGCACTGAGAACAACTAGAGCCCCGTTTCAACGCAGTATGGGCGAGTGCGGAAGCAGTTCGTACAGAGCCTAGTGGGTGGTAAAACGCTGGTGCAGGGGTGATGAGCGTGGCGTCAGGGCCAGCGCCAGCTGGGTGCGGTTGTGCATGTGGGTCAGGCGCAGCACCTGCGACACGTACAGCTTCACAGTGTTCTCGGTGATGCCCAGCTCACAGGCGATCTGGTAATTGGTCTTGCCCTTGCTGACCAGCTTGGCCACTTCCAGCTGACGTGGCGAGAGTTTCTCGAACACTGCCGGCAGTTCACCCTCTGGCTCTTCGGCATCGGTGGCGCGTCGGTGCACACCTTGGCCGCGGGCCTTTTCCAGATCCTGGTAAAGGTCGTCGATGGAGTCCGCCAGATATTGCAGGCGTTGGTTCAGGCTGCCCAGCTCGCGGAAATTGCGCCGCCGCTCCAGCAGCGCCTGCTCCTGTCGACGTACGCCTTCGAGCAGTTCGTTGAGGTCCATGGGCTTTTGATAGTAATCGGCAAACCCCTCGCGCAGGGCACGGATCACATCCTGTTTGTCGGCGCGGCCCGTGAGCATGATCGCTTCGAACATGCGCTGGCGGCCAGCAATCTCTTTCAGCGCCCGGACCAGTTCGATGCCATCGCGCCCGGGCATATGCAAATCGCAAAGCACCAGGCCGATTGCGTCTTCGGCTTGGTAGCGTTCGATCGCTTCGCCAGTCGAGTGGGCGGCAACGCACACATAGCCTTGGCTTTCGAGAAATTCACATAACTCTTCGACAATTACCGCCTGGTCATCGACAACCAGAATCTTCACCTCACTCACGGTCTTGTTCACGATCAACTCCCTGTTCGATTCGCCCCGCTCCCGTGCCAGACGCACTGACGCTTAAGAAAGTAGTCGCACTTTGCGGTTATGTACAAGGGCTGTACAAGTTATCCGACCGCATGGTCACTCATTGGATCCATACCGCGGTCAATAAAAAGCCCACCAGTACATAGGGAGCGAAGGGCTGTTTGTCGCCGACCTGTTCGGCCAGGACTTGTAGGCGTTTCTTGACCTTGGGGTTGAGCAAGGTCCATAGCCGGCGTCGGCTGAGCATCCACAGCAGCACGGCAATGCCGGCACCGATGAAGGTGCCGAGCACGTATTGATGACTGGTCGCCAGCGCCAGCGCGCCCAACAACTTGACGTCGCCCGCGCCAAAGCGCCCAAGCATGTAGCCAGGCAGGGTGAGCAGCATGACGATGGCCAGCGCCCAGCCCGCATCACTGGGCTCGGCGCCGATCCAGCTGTGGCCGGTGGCGAATAGCCAGGCCAGGGCGCAAGCGGCAGCACCCAGCGTCAGGGTGTTGGAAATCTGCCGTTCACGGACATCTTGTTCAGTACACAAGGCAAGCCACATCAAGAGAACAATGCTGTGCATTGGCAAATTGCCATCCCTATTCGTTGAACGGTTCTATGCTGTCATTCAGGTTTCATAGTCAGGGTAGACGCGATCATGCAAGCAGGCCTGGCAGGACGGCAAAAAGGCGCAGCAGCCATCGAATTTGTCGCGGTATTCATGGTGTTTTTTGCGGTGTTCTATGGCCTGGTCAGCTATGCGCTGCCGATGCTCATGTTGCAGTCGTTCAACCAGGCTAGCAGTGAGGCGGTGCGCCGCTGCGTGGCGCTCGATCCGGCTACGGCCAACTTCCAGGCGCAGGCGCAGACCCTGGCGCGCCAGGTGGTGGCTCAGCAACTGGCGTGGATGCCCAAGTCGTTGGCCTTCCAGGCCAACGATACCCAGGTCAGCCTGGTCGATGACTTGCTGACCGTGACGATCACCTACCCCAAGCAACGCCTGACCGCCGTGGTCCCGGTGTTGGTGCTGCCGGTAATCGGTGAGGTACCACGCCTGCCTGCGCAGTTGAAGGCCCAAGCGAGTTTGCAACTGTGAGTGGCCTGTTCGATCGTTGGCGCACAGCGCCACTGCCTGTCACCGAAGCTGCGCCGCCGGTGGCCATCGGGCTACAGGTCTGGCTGGACGATCAGGCGCGGGTATTACGTCTGTCCGGCCCGCTGCGCAGCGCACTGGCTTTGCCTAGCCACAGCGGTGCGCGGGTCCATGACTATCTTGAGCGACACAGCTGGCTGGTGCTCGAAGGTGAGCCTGCCGATTGGCAGGGGTTGGCCTTGGACCTGGATTTTCATACCGTGCTTGGCCATGTCTTGCATACCCGCGGCTGGTTGTTACGCCAGGGCGAGGGCTGGATGCTGCAACTGTTCGACATCGGCGATCTGCTGCATGAGCGTGACAGTGGCCGTCACGAGCATGCCGAACATCAGTTGGCGGTTCAGATCGGTGATGCCCTGCGCGAAGCCGGCGAGGCGCATCTGGTGCAGGCAGCGACCGAACAGTTGCAACGGCTAGCCGAGCACTGGCAAGCGGCGTCGTTGCGATTGATGCTGCATGAGGGCGGACAATGGCGCAGTTACGCCAGCAGTGATGACTGGCCTTGGCCCGAGCAGCAGCGGCTACAGTCCTGGTTGGAGCAGTTACCGCCGCACGCGCTGCTCGACACGCGTGCTTACCCTGATTGGTTGACCCGTAGCGCCGGTGCCACGCTTTGCCTGTTGCCTTACCGGCAGGGCGCGCAGGTGCAGGCCTGGTTGCTCTGCGCTGGCGTCAAGCAAAGGTTGCAGCTGGAGTCGGCAGAGCCGTTGATGCAGGCGCTAGCCCAGCCGTTGGTGAGCCGTTTGCATCAGGCCCAGGCGCAGCGCCTGGCGTGTCATCTGGATCAATTGCAAGGGCAGCTGGGTGCCGGTTGGTGGCAATGGCCACGACAAGAGCCGCTGCAGTTGGACCCGAGTCTAGCCGCCAGCCTTGGCTTGCCGCGCGTGCTGAGCCAGGCGCAATGGCTGGCACTTGTGCACCCCGCTGATCGCGAGCCTGCACAGCTGGCCCTGGAACAGGCCTGGGCAGGGCGCGAGCTGAACCTCAGCCTGCGCTTGGTGCACGCCGAGGTACCGCGCTGGGTGCATTGGGCAGGTCAACTGCACGCTGGCCAGTTACGCGGATTTCTACTCGATATCAGTGCGCTCAAGGAGCAAGAGCAGCAGGCCGGCGCTGCGCGTGAGCGGCTGGAGAACCTGATTGCCAGCTCTCCGGCGGTGATCTACGTTCAGCGCTGCGTCGAGGGTGCCTTGCTGGGCGAGTTCTACAGCGCCAGCCTTACGCCCCTGCTGGGGTGGGCCAACGACAGTGAGCAGGCGCGCCAGCCCGGGCTGGCGGTGCATCCCGATGATCATGGCCTGTGGTTGCAGCGCACCCGCAGTCTGCTACGTGACGGCCAGGTACGCTGTCGCCTGCGTCTGCGTGACAGCCTTGGCGGCTATCACTGGATCCTCGATGAAGCGCGCCTGCTGCGTGACGACCTTGGCCAGCCGCGGGAAGTGGTCGGGCTGTGGCTAG
The DNA here is from genome assembly GCF_014268815.2 of Pseudomonas urmiensis. NCBI lineage: Bacteria > Pseudomonadati > Pseudomonadota > Gammaproteobacteria > Pseudomonadales > Pseudomonadaceae > Pseudomonas > Pseudomonas urmiensis. Next base: position 27,295 of record NZ_JABWRE020000002.1, on the reverse strand, counting down.
ACGTCAGTGAGGCGACCGAAGCGGCTGAACGGGTCCGTCAGAGTGAGGAGCGCTACCGGGTGCTGGTGGAAGATTCACCGGCGATGATCTGTCGCTACCGTCCAGATTTGAGCCTGGTTTTCGGCAATCGGCCCTTGGCCGATTACCTGCACTGTAGCCCTGAGCAGCTAGTCGGCATGAACTTGGGCCAGTGGATGTCCCAGGGCCAGCGCGATGAATTTCTCCAGCGCTTGCAAGCGCTGACGCCGCAGCAGCCGATGAGCAGCGCGGAAATCTGTTTGCAGTTGCCTGGGCGTGAGCATGCCTGGTGGATCTGGGCCGACCGCGGCCTGTTCGACGAACAGGGCCGGTTACTGGAAGTCCAGGCGGTAGGCCGGGACAACACCGAGGTGCGGCGTAGTCAGCGGCAATTGTTGCAGGGGGCCAAGATGGCCACCTTGGGCGAGTTGGCCACAGGCTTGCTGCACGAAATCAATCAGCCGCTCAACGTCATGCGCATGGCGACGGCCAATGCGCTCAAGCGTCTGCAAAATGGCGATGTAGACCCGGCCTACCTGGAGCAGAAGCTGCAGCGTATCGAGGCACAGATCGAGCGTACGGCGCGGCTGGTGGACCACATGCGGGTATTCGGCCGGCGCTCGGAGGTCGAAGGCACGCGCTTTGCCGCCTGGTCGGCGGTGCAGGGGGCGGTGGCACTGCTCGAGGAGGGGCTGCAAGGCAAGGGCGTGACCCTGCAGGTTGAGCAGCCCAGCGATCAGCCGCAGGTGATGGGCCATGCGGATCAGTTGGAGCAAGTGCTGATCAACCTGATGGTCAACGCCCGTGACGCGCTGCTGGACAAGCGCGGCGGCCAAGGCAAGCTCTGCATTCACCAAACCCTCACAGCCGGGCAGGTATTGCTGTGGGTGCAAGACAACGGCGGTGGTATCGACCCACTGCTACTGGAGCGGATCTTCGAGCCGTTCTTCACCACCAAGGCAGCCGGTGTCGGCACCGGGCTTGGCTTGTCGGTAAGCCATGGCATCGTGGCCGCCATGGGCGGCAGCTTGAGCGTCGACAACCGCAATGGCGGTGCCTGTTTCTGCATCAGCTTGCCGTGTGCCTAGATCAGCAGCTCTGGCCGGCCGCTCTGGCAGCTGAGGTGGGCGTCGATGGTGACTGCGTTGAGATCGATGCCCAGCAGTGCCAGCAGGTTGTTGACCAGCGGATCGAGCAACGAGCCCAGCAGCCCACCGATCAGCCCGGTGATGATATTCAGCAAGGCGCTCACCAGCGGTATCTGTGGTGAAAGCTCCAGCCCACCGAGCGTCGCGCCCAGGCTGGCAACGATGTTCTTGGTGTCCATGGTGCGGCTTGCCGGGGGTGACTGGTCGATATTCGGCGGCTTGAGGTAGTCGTAGGTTTCCGCCTGGGAAAACACCGGCGAGTTGGCGCCCAAGCCGACATCGAGGCCCAGCAACGGCACGCGCAACAGCACCAACGGGCTGGCGGTTACCGGCTGGTTGGAAAAGAACTTGCTGTTGTCGATGGTGCCGATCATCACCTTGGCGGCAGCGCCGTCGTTCTTCACGCGCAGGCGTTTGCTCGATGCGCTGCTGCAGTCGTAGCCGCGTACATGGCTGCTGGCGCTGGCCACTTCCAAGCCCACGTCCAGGCTGGGGCTGGGCACCAGTTGGATGATGCCCAGGTTGAGCCCGCCCAGCAGCGGGCCGAGATTGACCTGGATGAGAATCCGGGTCTGCGCGGTGCGCACATAGATCTGCCCGGCTGCCATCGGGTTGGCCTGCGCCAGCGAAGGATCGCCCAGGGCGGAGAACTGCGGCGGCTCGATGATTTTCAAGCGCGTGGTGATGTTCGCCAGCCCCAGCACACTGACCGGCAGCGTGGTTTCTACGGCGTGCTTGCTGTTGGCCAGCTGGATGGTGCCCTGGACCAGTTGCAGCACCTGCAAGGTTGCATCCAGGCCTGCATTGGTGCCGCCGTTCTGGATGTTGAGCAGTTCGCCCAAGACGATCCCGCCCGCATCCTTGCCTGCGACGGCCAGATCCACCAGGCCGCTGACATTCACCAGCGGATTGTCCTGCGCGGCCACTTCGGCCATGACGTCGAGTACATCGCCCACTTTCAAGGTTTTGTTCAGCAGGTCGGTGTAGTTGCCGGCGGCAACCTTCGCCTCGATGGCGAGCGCGTCGAGAAAACGCAGCAGATTGAGATCAGCGTCGAGCAAGCCCTGCCATTGCGCCACGCCCAGGTTGATCTGTGTCCCCAACAGGGCGCCGAGCAGCTTGTTCAGTTGATCGCTCTTGGCCGTGTTGATGGTCAGCAGGCTGCTGCGAATCGACAGTCGCGCCAAGGCCGGGCCTGTGCGCCCCGCTGTTGCTTGGGCTTGCAGGCGGGTTTTGCTCTGCAGGCCGTTGCCGTCGGCCAGGGCCCAGACCCCTGCGGCAATGCTGGTCGCCACCTGGTGCGTAGCGGTGACGCGGATGGCCTGGGTCTGCTGCGGATCAACGGTGAATGCCCGGATACCGTTAGCCGCCGCTTTGACACTGCCGCATTCGACCAAGAGGGTTCTATCCGGAGAATCAGCATGGCCGTTGCGCAGCGCCGCGCGACGGGCCAGGGCATTGGCATCAGCGACCCCTGCAACACAACTGCCCCCGCCATTGAGCGCTTCCAGGGCCGCCATGTCAGCGATGCGCTGGAGCTTGCGCTGTTCCAGGTAGAGCCGGCCGCTATCGACCACCAGCAGCATGAACAACAGCGCCATACCCAGGGTAATGGCGGCCATCAGGCCAATCGCGCCGCGCTGGCGGACAACGGAACGAACAACCACGGGCACTCCTTTGCCGGCCATGGCCCTACAGCGTGGCGGCGGTCAAAGGAGTGTAGCCAAGATGATGGCAAGTTGCCTTGATTGCGCTTCAGTGCGGTGGGTACTGGCTCAGTACCTGGGCGACGGTTTTCTGGATGGCCGCATTACGCTCCTGTGGGCTGGGCGGGTAGTTGTTCATGATCTGTTCGGCACTGCCGCGCCAGACCAGTTTGCCGTCGCGGCTATCGAACATGTCGACCTGGATGGTGGCCACCTTGTAGTCGACGCTTCGGGTTTCGTTGTACATCGGCCCACCCCAGTAGCCGCCCCAGTAACCTCCCCAGCCGCCGCCGTAGTTGGTGGTGATCTGCTGCTGGCGCTGCTCGACGATCAGGTAGGCGCGCACGTTGACATCGGCCTGGGCATTGCCTTGTACCGGGCGTAGGCCGCGCTGGTCGAGTTGGCCGGCCACGGCTTGGCGAATGCGTTGCTCGGTGAGGTCGCTCTTGATCCGCGGGTCGTCCGGGCGGTACTGCAATCCAGGTTCCTGCCAGGTCCAGCTGCGATAACCGGCGAAATCGCGACTGGCGTCGAAATCCTGCTGAACGTTGTTGCTTGAGCAGGCGGCAAGCAGCAGCGCGAATGACAGCACAACGAGACGGCGCAACATGATGGTTCTCCGTTAAGCGTTAACTGGGAGGATAGCCGCTGAGGGCCTTGTGCACCGACTCGCGCAGGGCGCTCTCGCGATCGCGGGGTGAGTCCTTGTCGCTGCCGCTTTCGGCACTGGCACTCCACACCGGTTGGCCGTCGCGCGCATCGAACAGGTCGATACGCACGACCATCACCTCGACTTCATAGGTGCGCACGATCGGCACGCTGCCATAGGCGCCATAACCATTGCGGTAGCCGCCGTAACCGACGCTGCCGTAGGGGTAGGGGCCATAGTAGGGGTCGTAGTCATAATCGCGCACTTGGCGCAGGCGGCGCTCCAGGCGCAGGTCAGCGCTTACCAGCAGGTCTGCGCCGTTATCGCGCGCGGGGCGAAGCCCGTGCTGGTCGAGCGCGCCGCTTATCGCGTCGGCCAACTGCGCCGGATCGGCATTGGCGCTGCCGCTGGGCAACTGGCCGTTGCGCCAGCTCCAGCTGCGATAGCGGCCGTAGTCGCGAGGCGGCGCTGGGTAAGCGCTGCTATCGAAGGTACTGGCTGCCTGGGCCGGTGCAGGCGGGATCGGGCGGCCGCTGGCGACATAAGGGTTGCTGCCCTGGCAGCCAGCCAGGGCAACGGGAAGCAGGGCCAGGCACAGCAGACGATACGGCATGTAGTCCTCCCGGCGGGCAGGGTCAGCGTGGTCGGCAGATCCAGTGCAGGTAGCGGCCCAGCCCGGCGAAGCTTGGATGACGGCGGTGGGCCAGTTCCATTTCCAACAGGTCGAGCAACTCGGCCTTGGCCTGGAACTCCTTGGGCATGTAGTCGTGGAACACCCTGACCCCACTTTCGCTTTCGACCGTCCACATGGGTTCAAGTTGCGCCTTGAGTTCACGCGGATCAAGCGGTTTTTGCGGGGTCAGGCTCTGCTTCTCACCCGCCAGGTGATTGCTGCGCAACTTGCGGAAATGGCCCTTGAGCAGATTGCGATACACCAGCGCATCGCGGTTGTAGAACGCCAGTGACAGCCAGCCGCTTGGCGCGGTCAACTGATGCAGGACCGGCAGGATGCTCTCGGGCTCGGCGAGCCACTCCAGTACGGCGTGGCATAGCACCAGGTCATAGGGCTCGGTCAGTTGGCCGAGCAAATCCTGCCAGGGCGCTTGAATGAAGGTCGCTTGCTGGCCGGCTTCGGCAAAACGCGCTCGGGCACCGTCGAGCATGGGCGCGGCCGGCTCGGCGAGGGTCAGCTGATGGCCGCGCTGGGCCAGCCACAGGGCCATGTGGCCGAGGCCCGCGCCGATATCGAGAATGCGCAGCGGACGATCCGGCAAGGCTTCAGCGAGGTCTGCCTGGAGCACCGCCAGGCGAATCGCGCCTTTGGCGCCGCCGTAGATTTTCTCGGCGAAGCGGGTCGCCAGTTGATCGAAGTGACGGTCGTTCATACGGCGAAGCGCCTTTCGCTGTCGGCCAGCTTGGCGCGTACCACCTGCTCCATGTCCAGCCCCAGCTCACTGCACAGCAGCAACAGGTAAAGGACGATGTCGCCGACTTCCTGGCCGGCATGGGCGAGTTGTTCCGGCGGCAGCTGGCGCGACTGGTCCTCGCTCAGCCATTGGAAGATTTCCACCAGCTCGGCCATTTCCACGCTGGCCGCCATGGCCAGGTTCTTCGGGCTGTGAAAACCGCGCCAATCATTATTGTCGCGGATCTGGTGCAGGCGTTCTGTCAGTTCTTGCAAGTTCATCGGGGCTCTCCTCATGGCGCATAGCTTCGGACGAGCCCCGGCGTAAAGCAAGTGAACTACATGTGCGGTAACGCTCAGAGCGAACGCCAGTGGCCGACCATGTGCAGCAACTCGCCATGCCCGTCCAGGCGCAGCTCACCTTCGGGCCCGGCAGGGCTCGCGCTGAGGATCACTTCCGACGGTAAGCGCACTGGTTTGCGGAAATCGACGGCGAACTCAAACCCTGCACGCGGCAGATGTCCACCCAAGGCAGCCAGGCTCATGGCCTTGCTCCACATGCCATGGGCAATCGCCTTGGGAAAGCCAAACAGCCGTGCGCTGGGAGCGCTGAGGTGAATCGGGTTGTAGTCGCCACAGACCTTGGCGTAGCGCCGGCCAATATCGCTGTCGGCATACCAGCGGGTGGCTTCGGCCAAGTTGCCGGGCTCGACCTCGACCTCGACCTCTTCGCTGGCCCCGCCGTCCAGCTTCAAGCCTCGCACCAGCATGCGGCTGGTCTCGCGCCAGATCAGGCCGAGGCCGTCTTCGGCTTCGGTGATCAGGTCGAAGGTGCCGCCTTTGGCATGCGCTTGCAGATTGTCGGCGTACACCGCAAAGCGCAGCCCATCGATGCCGCCCAGCGGCCGCAAGATCTGAATGCTGTTGTGCAGGTGAACCAGGCCGAGGAGCGGGAAGGGGAAGTCACGGCCGGTGAGCAACTGCAGTTGCAGGGTGAATGCCATGACATGGGGATAAGAGCCGGGCAGGCGGCCGTCGTCGGCGAAATGACAAAGCCGTCGATACGCCGCCACATGCTCGGGATTGACGCGCAGGAAGCAGCGCAGGCCTTGCGCGGGGAGGCTGGCGCCGCTGATCTTGCGCTTGCTGGCGGCGCGCAAGTAGAGGCTGGCGCTTGAGTCGGGGTTGTGCAGGTCGTGCCATTGGCGTGTCATGGTCAGGCTCCCATCAAGGCCTGGCCACACACCCGCAGGACCTGGCCATTGACGGCACCGGAGCCGGGTTGGCTCAGCCAGGCGATCGCCTCGGCGACATCCTGTGGGCGACCTCCCTGGCCCAGCGAGCTCAGGCGCCTGCCAGCCTCGCGCAAGCCCATGGGCATGGCGGCGGTCATGTGCGTCTCGATAAAGCCTGGGGCCACGGCGTTGATGCTGGCGCCGCGTTCAGCCAGCTTTGGCGCCCACGCCTGGGCGAAGCCGATCAGGCCGGCCTTGCTCGCCGCATAGTTGGCCTGGCCGCGATTGCCGGCGATGCCGCTGACCGAAGCCAGCAGGGTGATACGTGCCTGCTCGCCCAGAGTGCCGGCGTCAAACAGTGCCTGAGTCAGAACCTGCGGCGCCTTGAGGTTGACTGCCATGACTGCGTCCCAGTATTCGGGGGTCATGTTGGCCAGGGTTTTGTCGCGGGTGATGCCGGCGTTGTGCACAACGATGTCGATGCCGTCGGGCAGGGCTTTGATCAATTGTGCAGCAGCATCATTGGCGCAGATATCCAGCGCCAGTGCTCGGCCACCCAAGCGGGCGGCGAGGCCATCAAGGTCCTTCTGCGCCTGGGGAACGTCGAGCAGCACCACATCGGCGCCATCTCGGGCCAGGGTTTCGGCTATAGAGGCGCCGATGCCGCGAGCGGCACCGGTCACCAGCGCCCGCCGTCCCGCCAGCGGCCGGGTCCAGTCCTGGACCTGGCTGGCGCAGGCTTCCAAGCGCAGCACCTGGCCGGAAACAAACGCGCTTTTAGGCGAAAGGAAGAAACGCAGGGCGCCTTCGAGTTGATCCTCAGCCTGCGGGCTGACATACAGCAGCTGCGCGGTGGCGCCATTGCGCAGCTCTTTGCCCAATGAGCGGCTGAAACCTTCCAACGCGCGTTGGGCGACGCTGGCCAGCGGGTCATCGATGCGCTCGGGGGCGCGACCAAGAATCACCACGTGGGCGCAGGGGGCCAGGCTGCGCAGCAGCGGCTGGAAAAATTCTCGCAACTGGCTGAGCTGGTCGCTGTCGGACAAGTGACTGGCATCGAACACCACCGCCTTGAGCTTCGGTCCAAGCCCTGCGACCCAGGCCGGTGCTTGCAAGTCGTTGCCGGCAAAGCTGTAGAGCTCATCGGTCAGGCGCGGGGCAATGGCTTCGAGCTGGTTCGCCAAAGGCCCGCCGCCCAGCACCAGGGCGCCCTCTACCGGGCGCAGCCGGCCTGCCTGCCAGCGCTCCAGCGGTGCCGGGTGCGGCAGGCCCAGAGCGTCGACCAGGCGGCGACCGAGGTTGGAGTTGGCAAAGCCGAGATAGCGATCACTCATGTGCGGGTCTCCCTGAAGGCAAGCATGCAAGTGTGGACCAAGTTTATGTAACGGTCGTTCGAATGCTTTAAAAAGACCTAGGCTGTACGGATCAAATTGTTTCAGGAGGAACCTACACATGCGTTCACCTCGCCGGGTCGCGATCCTGGGTGGCAACCGAATTCCCTTCGCCCGTTCCAACGGCGCCTATGCCAACGCCAGTAACCAGGCGATGCTGACTGCCGCCCTCGAAGGCCTGATCGAACGCTATCGCCTGCATGGCCTGCGTTTGGGCGAAGTGGTCGCAGGCGCTGTGCTCAAAGCCTCGCGAGACATGAACCTGACTCGCGAGTGCGTGCTGGGTTCGCGCTTGTCCGCGCAAACCCCTGCCTATGACATCCAGCAGGCGTGTGGCACCGGTCTGGAGGCCGCCTTGCTGGTGGCTAACAAGATCGCCCTGGGGCAGATCGACAGCGGCATCGCAGGCGGCGTGGACACCACCTCCGATGCGCCAATCGGGGTTAACGAAGGCTTGCGGCGTATCTTGTTGCAGGCCAATCGCGGCAAGAGCCTGGGCGAGCGGCTGAAACCGTTTTTAAAGTTGCGACCCGGTCACCTGAAACCTGAACTGCCGCGCAACGGCGAGCCGCGTACCGGGCTGTCGATGGGCGAGCATTGCGAGCGTATGGCGCAGACTTGGCAGATCGAGCGGGCGGCGCAGGATGAGTTGGCTTTGCTCAGCCATCAGAACCTGGCCGCGTCCTTTGCCGAGGGCTGGCACGATGACCTGCTCACCCCCTACTCGGGCCTGAGCCGGGATAACAACCTGCGCACGGATCTCACGCTGGAACAGTTGGCCAAGCTCAAGCCGTCGTTCGATCGCAGCGGTCTGGGCACCCTGACGCCAGGCAACTCGACGCCGCTGACAGATGGTGCTTCGCTGGTATTGCTCGGTAGCGAGCAGTGGGCCGAGCAGCAGGGGTTGTCGGTGCTGGCCTATCTGGTCGATGGCGAGACCGCGGCCGTGGATTTCGTCAAAGGCCAGGAGGGGCTGCTGATGGCCCCAGCGTATGCGGTGCCACGCCTGCTGGCGCGCAATGGCCTGAGCCTGCAGGACTTTGACTATTACGAAATCCATGAGGCATTTGCCGCGCAGGTGCTGTGTACCCTCAAGGCTTGGGAAGATGAAGCGTTCTGCCGCACGCGGCTGGGGCTGGCTGCGCCGCTGGGCTCGATCGACCGCAGCAAACTCAATGTGAAGGGCAGCTCGTTGGCCGCCGGGCATCCGTTTGCCGCTACTGGCGGGCGGGTATTGGCCAATATGGCCAAGCTGCTGGCTAGCGCGGGCAAGGGGCGAGGGCTGATTTCAATTTGTGCGGCGGGTGGGCAAGGGGTTACGGCGATCGTGGAGCGCTGAGAGGCGGTGGCTTGCCCCGCGATGAGGCCGGGACTGACACCCTGGCAAACCTGATACGCTTGTCTGATCACAACTACAAGATTAGGTCATGCCGAGCATCGGACAACTTTCTGCGCCCCGTCCCATTCCGAATCTGGAGCAGTTACCCAGGCCCGTCTATGCCCGCGCCGAAAGCCTCGGCGCAGGCTCTTGGACCACCCGCCATCGCCACGACTGGGTGCAGTTTTCCTACGCGATCAGCGGCGTGCTCGGCATTTACACCAGCGACGGCAGCTATTTCGCGCCGCCGCAGTGGGGCGTATGGATCCCTGCTGATACCGAGCATGACGTCGCCAGCTCGATGCAGGCGGAAATGCGCAGCCTGTACGTGCGGCGCGACGCTTGCCCATGGGCGCCAGACCATTGCCGAGTGCTTGAGGTAACCCCCCTGGCGCGTGAGCTGATCAAGCAGTTTTGCCTGTTGCCGGTGGAATACCCGGAAGGCGACAGCGCCGAGGCGCGTTTGGTGGCCGTGCTGCTTGACCAGCTGCAAGCGCTGCCGGAGGTGGGGTTTTCCTTGCCGCTGCCGCGTCATCCCGGGCTGCTGAAGCTGTGCAACGGGCTGATTGCCGCGCCCGACCTGCCGCAGACCCTGCAGCAATGGGCGCTCGAACTGGGTTGCTCGGAAAAGACCCTGATGCGCCTGTTCCAACGTGAAACGGGCCTGAGTTTTCGCAGCTGGCGCCAACGCATGCGCCTGCTGTCGTCGCTGGCCCTGCTGCAGTCGGGCGAGAGCGTCACTGAAGCGGCGCTGGGCTGTGGTTACGACTCGACCTCAGCCTATATCGCCGCATTCAAGCAGCTCTTCGGTTTCACGCCCGGAGAGCTGCGGCTGTAGCGTTTAGGTGCGGAAACGCCGCACCAGGGTATCGAGCTCATTGGACAGGCCGGCCAGGCTTTCCGAGTCCTGGCGCGCCGCATGGGCAAGCTCTGCTACCAGCTGCGCATCCCCGTGGATCTGGCTGATATGGCGGTTGATGTCTTCGGCGACCTGGTGTTGCTCTTCGGCGGCAGTGGCGATTTGGGTGTTCATGTCGCGGATGATGTCCACCGATTCGCGGATCTGGCCGAAGCTGTCGCGGGCCAGGCCAATGCGGCTGACCGACTGCTGTGAGACATCCAGGCTGGCGTGCATCTGCTGGGCGACTTCAGCGGTGCGGCTGGCCAGGTTGCCGAGCAGGCCGTCGATCTCGGCGGTGGAGTCGGCAGTGCGCTTGGCCAGGGCCCGGACTTCATCGGCGACCACGGCAAAACCACGGCCTTGCTCGCCGGCGCGGGCGGCTTCGATGGCCGCGTTGAGGGCGAGCAGGTTGGTCTGCTCGGCGATCGAACGGATGGTGCCGAGAATCGACTGGATGGCATTGCTGTCGCGTTCCAGTTGCTGGATCGACTGCGCCGATTGCTCGATTTCCTGGCTCAGACGGTCTACGCTTTGCACTGCGGCGTCGATCTGCTGCTGGCCTTCACGGGCTTGCTGCTGGCCGCTGTCGGCCGATTGTGCGGCCTGGCTGCATGAGCGGGCCACTTCGTTGGCGGTGGCGACCATTTCGTGGAAAGCGGTCGAGACCATATCCACGGCTTCGCGCTGACGTCCGGCGGCTTCGGACATGTCGGCGGACACCTGGGTCGAGCGGCTCGAGGTGCTGAGGATCTTGCCGGCGGCCGAGCCGATATGCTGGATCAGGCTGCGGATGGCGCCGAGGAACTGGTTGAACCAGCTGGCCAGTTGCGCGGTTTCATCACGGCCGCGGATTTCCAGGCTGCGGGTCAGGTCGCCTTCGCCCTGGGCGATGTCTTCCAGGCCGCTGGTGACGCTGTTGATCGGGCGCACGATGAGTTTGGCGAATGCAGCGCCGACGATGGCGAACACCGCGGCCAGCACCAGGGCGATGATGCCGATCAGCCAGGTCAGGCGGGTGGTGGTTTGCATCACTTCGTCTTGCTGGATCAGGCCGATGAAGGTCCAGCCCAGTTGCTCGTCAGGGTAGACGTTGGCCATGTAGCGCTCACCGTTGAGCGTTACTTCAACCAGGCCTTTGCCTGCCTTGGCCAAGTCGACATAGCCATCGCCAAAGCTCGCCAGCTGCTTGAAATTGTGGCTGGCGTCACGCGGGTCGACCATCACGTTGCCGCTGTTTTCCATCAGGATCAGGTAGCCGCTTTCGCCTAGCTTGATCTGTTTGACGATTTCGGTCAGGCCTTTGAGCGACACGTCGATGTTGACCACACCGCCTGGGTTACCCAACTGGTTGGCCACCGCGCGTACGGTGCTGACCAGCACGGCATCATCGCCGGCCCAGTAGTAGGGCGCGGTGCGCAGGGTCTTGCCGGGGTTGGCCATGGCTGTCTGGTACCACGGGCGGGTGCGTGGGTCGTAGTTGGCCATTTTCGGATCGCCAGGCCAGAAGGCGTAGCCGCCGTCTGCCAGGCCATAGGAGACATAGGCGTAGTCGGGGTGACTCTTGGCCAGGCGGCTGAAGAAGTCGAACAGCGTCTTGTCCTGGTCATTGGGGGCAATTTGTGCGGCGTCGGCGGCGAGGTGTTTTTTCACGTTGCCGTCTGCCTCGGCGATCAACGGCTGCGAGGCGAGATACTCGACGTTTTGGGTGATGCCCTGGAAGAAGATGTTCATCGCGTTGCTGACCTGACGAATCTCTCGGCTGCTGTTGTCGAGAAAATCGTCGCGGGCTTCACCGCGCAGGTTGAGGACCACCAGGGTGGCCACGAGGACGATGGGCAAGCCGGCGATAACGGCAAAGGCCCAGGTCAGTTTTTGCTTGATGTTCATCCACGCTCCCGGAATTTTTCTTGTCGATGCATGAGGCAGGTACTAGGGCATCGGCAGGATTCGGGATTGTTGTAGAAAAAAAGCCCGTATTTATTGGGCGAGGGCGGGTTTGGTGACTATTCGGTCGTGTCGGGGCTAATATGGCATACCAAAATCAGGCGGTGCGGTGTTGGGGCCGCGAAGCGACCCCTATACACGTCAGTGGCAACAGCTTTTGCCATTGGCCAGATCCTTGAGGATCGGACAGTCCGGCCGGTCGTCGCCCTGGCAGTGGGCGACCAGCTCGCTCAAGGTATCGCGCAGGCTCACCAACTCTTCGATCCGCTGGTTCAGGGCCTGGATATGCTCGGTGGCCAGCGCCTTGACGTCGGCGCTGGCGCGTTGCCGGTCCTGCCACAGGGTGAGCAGTTTCGCCACCTCATCGAGCGAGAACCCCAGGTCGCGGGAGCGTTTGATGAAGGCCAGGCTGTGCAAATCTTCTTGCTGGTACAGTCGATAGCCGCTGTCGCTGCGCTGAGCCGGCTTGAGCAAGCCAATCGACTCGTAGTAGCGAATCATCTTGGTACTCAGCCCACTGCGGCGGGCTGCCTGGCCGATGTTCATGGCGCCTCCTGCTGGTCGTCGCTAGGTTTCCAGGTCTTCAGCCACAGGGCATTACTCACTACGCTGACACTCGACAGCGCCATGGCCGCGCCGGCCAGTACCGGATTGAGCAGACCAAAGGCGGCCAGCGGAATGCCGATCAGGTTGTAGATGAAGGCCCAGAACAGATTCTGACGGATTTTCGCGTAGGTCTTGCGGCTGATTTCCAGCGCCGCCGGCACCAGCCGTGGATCGCCGCGCATCAGGGTGATGCCCGCCGCCTGCATGGCCACATCGGTGCCACCGCCCATGGCGATGCCGATATCGGCGGCGGCCAGGGCCGGGGCGTCGTTGATGCCATCGCCGACCATCGCGACCACGCCGTCGCGTTTGAGCTGGCCGACCGTGGCGGCTTTATCGGCTGGCAGCACTTCAGCGTGCACATCATCGATGCCCAGTGCCTCGGCGACCACCTTGGCGCTGCTGCGGTTGTCGCCGGTCAGCAAGTGGCTGCTGATACCTTTGCCATGCAAGGCGCGAATGGCGTATTCGGCGCCGGGCTTGAGGCTGTCGCCGAAGGCGAACAGCCCGAGCACCTGGGGTTTAGGGGCCTGTTCGATGAGCCACGACAGGGTGCGGCCTTCGGCCTCCCAGGCCTGCGCCTTGCTGGCCAGGTCGCCCGCGTGCAGCCCGCATTCATCGAGCAGGCGGCGGTTACCCAGCGCCAGTTGGCGATGTTCCACGTGACCGGCGATCCCGCGCCCGGTCAGCGACTGGCTGTCGCTGACTTGCGGCACCATCAGGCCCTGCTCGCTGCAGGCATCCAGCACCGCCTTGGCCAGCGGATGCTCGCTGCCGCGCTGCAGGGCGCCGGCCAGGCGCAGCAAGTCGGCGTTGTCACCCACGCCAGCCTGGCTATGGACGATCCGCGGGCTGCCGGAGGTGAGTGTGCCAGTCTTGTCGAACACCACCCGGTTGACGGCGTGGGCGCGCTCCAGCGCCTCGGCGTCCTTGATCAGGATGCCGTGCCGGGCCGCGACGCCGGTGCCGGCCATGATCGCTGCCGGAGTGGCCAAGCCGAGTGCGCAAGGGCAGGCAATGACCAGCACGGCGACGGCATTGATCAACGCGGTTTCGATCGGTGCGCCCGCCCACCACCAGCCGAGCAGGGTGAACAGGGCGATCACCAGTACTGCCGGGACGAACACCTGGCTGACCCGATCGACCAGCTTCTGGATCGGCGCCTTGGCTGCCTGGGCATCTTCGACCAGGCGAATGATGCGCGCCAGTACGGTTTCCGTGCCCAGGGCCAGGGTCCGCACCAACAGCCGGCCTTCGCCGTTGATGGCGCCGCCGGTGACGTGGTCGCCGGGCTGCTTGGGCACGGGCAGGCTTTCGCCGCTGATCAACGCTTCGTCGGCGTGGCTGCTGCCTTCGAGCACTTCGCCATCGACTGGGAAGCGTTCACCCGGCTTGACCAGGACCAGGTCGTCCAGGCGCAATTGGCTGATGGCCACGTCTTCCTCAAGGCCATCGACCACCCGCAGCGCACGATCTGGCCGTAGCGCTTCAAGTGCACGTATGGCGCTAGCGGTCTGGCGTTTGGCGCGGCTTTCGAGGTACTTGCCGAGCAATACCAGGGCGATGACCACCGCCGAGGCTTCGAAATACAGGTGTGGCTCGACGCCCGCTTCGGCCCTGGCCCATTCATACAGGCTCAGGCCATAACCGGCACTGGTGCCCAGCGCGACCAGCAGGTCCATATTGCCGGCACCGGCGCGTACTGCTTTCCAGGCGGCCACGTAGAAGCGCGCGCCGAGGATGAACTGCACCGGGGTGGCCAGCAGGAACTGCGCCCAGGCCGGCAGCATCCAGTGCAGGCCGAATGGCTGGACGATCATCGGCAGCACTAGCGGCAGCGCCAGTATCAGGGCGGCGCCGACTGCCAGGCGTTCTTTGCGCAAACGCCGCTGCGCGTCGGCCTGGTCATCCCGAGCGGCTTGGGGCAGCGCGGCGCTGTAGCCGGCCTGCTCGACTGCGCCGATCAGCACACTGTCGTCGACTGCCTTGAGCACTTCGATATGCGCGCGTTCGCTGGCCAGGTTGACGCTGATCTGTTCGACCCCAGGCACTTTACCCAAGGCCCGTTCGACGCGGCCGGCGCAGCTGGCGCAGGTCATGCCGCCGATCTGCAGTTCGACGCTGCGGGTGGGCACGCCGTAGCCAGCCTGACGCACGGCGTCGACCAGCACCGGGAGGCTGTCGGCCGGGGCCTGGACCCGGGCCTGTTCAGTGGCGAGGTTGACGCTGACCTGCTCGGCGCCGGTGACCTTGCGCAGGGCGCGCTCGACTCGGCCGGCGCAGCTGGCACAGGTCATGCCGGAGATCGGCAGGTCGAAGATGGTGGATGCAGACATGGGCTCTCCTCCTTGGACAGGCCCTCAGCATCAACCTTGCCACACGGTCAAGGTCAATAGTCCAAACTGGCCTTGTTCAAATGCAGGCCACTGTGGTCCATGGCAATGCGATATTTGCTGATCTGCCCGGCGTGCAGGGTCAGGCGCTGGCTGTGCTGATTTTCCAGCCCCGGCGCGCAGCCCGGTGCCTGACCCGGCAACAGTCGCAGGCGGATATCCACAGGCCCTGGCGGCAGGTTGAACGAGGTCGATTGTTCTTGGAACAGACGCCCGGACAGTTGGTCATTGAGGTAGACGCCGATCTCGCAGGTGGTGGCCACTTCCAGGCGCTCTCGAGAAATGATCAGCACGCTGTAGTCCGAGTTGCCTTGGGCGCTGGCCTGGGGCACGGCGGCCAGTGCACCCATTAGTCCGACAAGGCCCAATGCTGCCTTGATCATGGTGAATCTCCTGCTTGGCAAAATCGTCAAAGGCGCAGCTTGGCCGAGCTGCGCGCGGATTTCCAGTCCGGTTGATTCACGGGCTACTTGACCTTGTCCCGATGGCAAGCTTGAAACTGCGCAAAACCCATAAGGAGACACACCCGATGCAAGTATTCAATGTGCAAGGCATGACCTGTGGCCACTGCGTAAAGGCAGTGACAGCGGCGGTGCAGGGGCAGGATCCAGCGGCCAAGGTAGAAGTCGATTTGGCCGCCAAGCAGGTGCGCGTGCAGAGCCAGGTTGGGGTTGAGCAGATTCTTGCGGCGATCCGCGATGAAGGTTATCCGGCGGAAGTTGCCTGAATCCTGAGAGGGCCAGGGACGGCCGTTATTGTTACAAAGGTTTTCATGCTGGTGAGGTGCTGTGCAGGTAGACTAAGGCGCTTGCTTAGCCAGCTATGGATTCCTGATGAACCTGCGTTTTGTGCTGATCCTGGGCGCCCTCAGTGCGTTCGGGCCGTTGGCGATTGACTTCTACCTGCCCGCCTTTCCGGCCATGGCGCAGGCTTTTGCGACTGACGAACAACATATCCAGACCACGTTGGCGGCCTATTTCCTGGGCTTGTCCATTGGACAGCTGGCCTATGGCCCGGTGGCTGATCGCTTTGGCCGGCGCAAGCCACTGTTGTTTGGCGTCACCCTCTTTACCTTGGCCTCGTTGGCCTGCGCCTATGCACCGAATCTGGATACCTTGATCGTCGCGCGCTTCGTCCAGGCCTTGGGCGGCTGCGCCGGCATGGTGTTGTCGCGGGCGATCGTCAGCGACAAATGTGATGCGGTCGCTTCGGCCAAGGTGTTCTCGCAACTGATGTTGGTCATGGGCCTGGCGCCGATTCTTGCGCCGATGCTGGGTGGGGTACTGGTCAACCTGGCCGGCTGGCAATCGATCTTCCTTGCTTTGAGCCTGTTCAGTGCCGCATGCCTGTTGGCCGTGAGCTTGGGGCTGCCGGAGAGTTTTCCGGCGGACATGCCACGCCAGCCACTCTCAGGCGCATTTCGCCAATACTGGCGTCTGTTGCAGGATCGGGTCTTCATCGGCCATGCACTGACCGGTGGCACCGCCATTGCCGGAATGTTTGCCTACATCGCCGGCTCGCCCTTCGTATTCATCAAGTTGTATGGTGTGCCGCCCGAGCATTACGGATGGCTGTTCGGCACCAACGCTGCCGGCTTCATCCTGATGGCACAGGTCAATGCGCGGCTGCTGGCCAAACGTGGTCCGGCATTCTTGCTGGCACGGGCGGTCTGGCTGTATCTGGCGGCGGGGTTGCTGTTGCTGGGCGTTGCGGCGTTGCGTCCTGCTCAGCTTTGGCCGCTGTTGGTGCCATTGTTCGTTTGTATCGCCAGCCTGGGCTGCATCATCCCCAACGCTTCGGCCTGCGCCATGAGTGGGCAGGGCGCGCGTGCCGGCAGTGCCTCGGCGTTGATGGGCTGCCTGCAGTTCAGCGTGGCCGCAGGCGCGGCAGCGTTGGTCGGCGCGCTACACGATGGCAGCGCGGTGCCGATGGCGCTGGTAATCAGCCTGTGCGGCGCGCTGGTGGTCAGTGTCGCGATGCTGACTCGGCGCTTGCAGGCCAAACATCGGGTGTAAACGAGTGGGGCGCCTGCAGGCGCGTTTCCAGCGTGGCGACAAACGCGCGCGCCTCAGCCTCACTGCGAAAACTCACCACATGCTGATCGAGCCGGACTTGCCAGGGGCAATTGGGCTGACGGTTCGACGCACTGACGACAATCTTCATCGCGGCATACCTCCAGAGATCGAGAGCGGCTCAAGTTTAGCGCTGCTGCTCGGCCTCGCCACGACTTGTAGGCGGTGTCCTGACTGACGGTCGTGGCCGTAGCTTCTACGATCGAGCATGTCCAGTTGGGGCAGCCCTGAGGTCGAAGGGATGCTTCTCATTTATGCGCCGTAATTGGGGAAGTTCCTTGTCAGTACAGTCTTCAGAGTTTTCTGACATCAGCACCGGGTGATCTAGGTACACCGTTGATTTAATGGATGTATTGGCCAATCCCACTCACTGACTAGCCGTCATGGTCCTGATCGGCGCCTGTTAGGGGCGCTATACCCAACGCATTTTCGGCTATTGGCCGCCGATTGCAGGCAAATGTGCAGGGCTACGCGCGGCTTATACTGGCTGCGGCCGCTAGCGGCAGCGAGAGATACTTCCCCGCCAGGGAACGGCACTGCTTTGGCTCATCTGGGCCTTGGCTACTCATGCGTGAGCGTCGCCAAATTTGGCCTACAGCCTCTGGATGCGCGCCCTTGGCAGGTGCGTTAACCGCGCTGTCGTGGTTGGCCATCGCCATCAGACGTGATCTTCCAGGGAGTTACAGGGATATGAGTGCAGTGAGTAGTATCAGCCAGATAGCCGGCCTGATGGCCGACCCCAAGCGCAGCGCCATGTTGTGGGCGCTGATCGACGGTTTGCCGCGTCCTGCCGATGAACTGGCATCGATGATCGGCGTCACCTCCTCATCAGCCTGTGCGCACCTTACCTTGCTGTCCTCGGCTGGCTTGTTGAAGCACGAGGCGCGTGGTCGCAAACGATTTTTCCGCTTGGCCACACCGGAAGTGGGGGCCGCGGTTGAAGCCTTGGCCAGCCTGCGGCTGGATGATCTTCGGTTGCGCAACAGCCAGTTCAAACCCTTGCAGGTACCGCTGTCGATGCGCCGGGCGAGACGTTGCTCAGATCATATGGGCGGGGAGTTGGCCGCTGAGTTGCTCGAGCGGTTGATCGCTTGCGGCTGGCTGGAAGGATACGACCAGCAACTGCGGGTGAGTCAGGAAGGGCGCGTTCAACTGGCGGCCCTTGGCGTCTACATCGAAGCGTTGGCGCAGCGACAGCAGGGCAGTTGTACCGTGTGCCACTGCAATGAATGGAGTGACCAAGGGCCTCATTTAGGCGGCAGTCTAGGGCAGGCACTGCTGAAGTTGTTCCTGCAATCGGGCTGGATACAGGAACAGGAAGGTTCCAGGGCACTGCAGATATCCGCATTGGGGATTCAGCAGATCAACCGTATCGCTCGGCTGCAGCCCACATTGCAGGTCGGTTAGGCCGCCTGCAATGCGCTGTCGCGGACAAGTCAGAGCAGCCGGGCATCCAGGCTGTTCTGAGCCAGGCGGCGGGCTTGGTCTTCGGTCATGCCCAGGTGGGTGTGAAGTGCATGGAAGTTTTCGGTGACATAGCCGCCAAAGTAGGCCGGGTCATCCGAGTTGACCGTGACTTTCACGCCGCGCTCGAGCATGTCGAGGATGTTGTGTTGGCTCATGTGGTCGAACACGCAGAGCTTGGTGTTGGACAGCGGGCAGACGGTCAGCGGGATCTGCTCATCGATGATGCGCTGCATCAGGCGTTCGTCCTCGATGGCACGTACGCCATGGTCGATGCGCTTGATCTTCAGCAGATCCAGGGCTTCCCAGATGTACTCGGGCGGGCCTTCTTCGCCAGCGTGGGCGACCGCCACGAAGCCTTCGCTGCGGGCGCGGTCGAAGACGCGCTGGAACTTGCTCGGCGGATGACCCTTTTCCGAGCTGTCCAGGCCAACGGCAATAAAGGCATCGCGAAACGGCAGCGCCTGGTCGAGGGTCTTTTGTGCCTCTTCTTCACTGAGGTGGCGCAAGAAACTCAGGATCAGGCCGCTGCTGATGCCCAGTTGCTCACGACCATCCTTGAGGGCCTGGCGAATGCCGGTCAAGACCACTTCGAACGGGATGCCTCGATCAGTGTGGGTCTGCGGGTCGAAGAACGGCTCGGTGTGGATAACGTTCTGCGCTTTGCAGCGTTGCAGGTAGGCCCAGGTCAGGTCGTAGAAATCCTGCTCGGTACGCAGGACATCAGCGCCCTGGTAGTACAGGTCGAGGAATTCCTGCAGGTTGTTGAACGCGTATGCGCTGCGTAGGGTTTCCACATCTGCCCACGGCAGGGCGATCTTGTTGCGTGCGGCCAGGGCGAACAACAGGTCAGGCTCCAGGGCGCCCTCCAGGTGCATGTGCAGTTCCGCCTTGGGCAAGGCGTTTAGCCAGTCGTACATGTATGCAAATCTCGAATCAGGAACGGTTGGCGGTCATTCTACAGGGCCAGGCCGGGCAATGCGCCCAGCCTGGCCCTGTAGCATCAACCGGCGATCAGTTGCGCCGCTGCCTGTCGGTGATTGGCGATCAAGCCTTGCACATCCAAGCCTTCGATTTGCCCATCGATCACCCGCCAATTGCCGCCAACCATGACCCGATCAGCGCGGTCGGCGCCGCACAGCAGCAACGCCGACAGTGGGTCGTGGCTGCCGGAGAAGCGCAGTTCGTCAAGCTTGAACAAGGCCAGGTCGGCTTGCTTGCCTACCGCCAGCTGGCCAATATCGCTGCGTCCGAGCAGGCGTGCCGAGCCGCGCGTGGCCCAGCCCAGTGCACGCTCTGGGGTGATCTGTTCGGCGCCATAGCGCAAGCGCTGCAGGTACAGGGCCTGGCGCGCTTCAAGGATCATGTTCGAGGCATCGTTCGAGGCCGAGCCATCTACCCCCAGGCCGACTGGGGCTCCGGCGGTTTCCAGGTCGACAGTCGGGCAGATGCCGGATGCCAGGCGCATGTTGGAACTTGGGCAATGGCAAATACCAGTACCGGCGGCGCCCAGGCGGGCGATTTCATCGGGGTTGAAATGAATGCCATGAGCCAGCCAGGTACGCGGGCCGAGCCAGCCGACGCTGTCGAGGTAATCCACAGTACGCAGGCCAAAACGTTGCAGGCAGAAGTCCTCTTCGTCGAGGGTTTCGGCCAGGTGGGTATGCAAGCGCACGTCCAGTTCTTCGGCAAGTACGGCGCTGGCGCGCATGATTTCTGGAGTGACCGAGAACGGCGAGCAGGGCGCCAGGGCGATCTGGATCTGCGCGCCATCGCCGCGCTCATGGTAGCTGTGGATAAGACGTTGGCTGTCGGCCAGGATCACTTCGCCCTGTTGCACCGTCTGTTGCGGTGGCAGGCCGCCGTCGTCCTCACCCAGGCTCATCGAGCCGCGCGTGAGCATGGCGCGCATGCCCAGTTTGCGCACTGCCTCGACCTGTACGTCGATGGCGTTGTCCAGGCCCTGAGGGAATAGGTAATGGTGATCAGCCGCAGTGGTGCAGCCCGACAGCAGCAATTCGGCCAAGGCGACCTGGCTGGCCAGCTCCAGCTTGGCCGGGGTCAGCCGCGCCCACACTGGGTACAGGGTCTTCAGCCAGGGGAATAGGGGTTGGTTGACCACCGGCGCCCAGGCGCGGGTCAGGGTCTGGTAGAAGTGGTGATGGGTGTTGATTAGACCGGGCAGGATGACGTGCTCGCGGGCATCGAAAACCTGATCGCAGGGCGTGCTGGGGTTCTCGCCGAGGGCTAGAAGTTGAGTGATGCGGCCGTCTTCGATGACCAGTCCGCCGCGCGCATCGGCGTCGTTGGCAGTGAAGATGGCAAGGGGGGATTTCAACCAGGTACGGGTCGCAGGCATGGTGCCGGCTCCTCTGAAAGTGGGTTCAGGTAAGCCAGCTCAGTTTTGCCCTGTCTGCTGATCCAGGTTCGCCGTGGGGCGAGGCATCGAGTCTACTGCCTCCCCCGCCGGCTTTCAATTCACCAGATGAGGGCTTCGCCTTTGTAGTTGATGAAGCGCAGTCCGCCATTACCGCTCTGCGCCTTGATCTGCTCAAGCATGCCGCGGGTGCTGGTGAGCACGTCGATCTCGGCGTTTTCGCCGCCCATGGCAGTTTTCACCCAACCGGGGTGCATGGCTAGCACGCTGAGGTCGGGGCGCTGCAGCTCGACTACGAAGCTGTTGATCATCGAGTTCAGCGCGGCCTTGCTGGCTTTGTACAAAGGGATCTCGCCGCCATCGGGAATGGTCACGCTGCCAAGGATCGAGCTCATGAAGGCCAGCACGCCACTGCCTTCGCGCAACTGGTCAGCCAGGCGCCGGGCGACCCTGATCGGCGCCACGGCATTGGTCATGAACAGATCGCCAATCTGCTGGCTGCTTACCGCTTCCAGATCCTGCGGCAACGGGCCCATCACACCGGCGTTGACGAACAACAGATCCAGCACCTGGCCGTGCAGGATCTGTTGCAGCGCATCCAACTGCTCGGTGTCGTTCATTTCCAGGGTTTCGATCTGTACCCCGGCAATAGTGCCCAGCTCGCTGGGGTTCTGCGCATCGCGCACAGTAGCGATGATGTTCCAGCCATCTTCGTGCAAGCGCTGCACCAGACCCAGGCCCAGGCCACGCGAGGCGCCGATGATCAAGGCTGTCTTGTTTGCAGGCATTTCGATACTCCTTCAAAAAAGGGGGGCGTGTTAGCGGCCGTTACCGGAATTCGCAGCGTAGCTGCTGTGCATTGCCCAGTGGCTGTTCCCGATGCACGGCTGATTAAAAAATGTACAGTTGGCCGCGAGGCTTACGGCGTCAGGTCCAAGCCAGATGGTTCACGGGTTATCCACAGGCTCCTCCACAGTATTTGTGTGCAAGCCGAAGCCTGTGAATTAGCGGGGCCTAACGAGCTGAAAGCCCTGCTGGTTGGGGATAACTAACTGAAATATGGTCATTTGCATGACCGTCATGAAAATGTGATCAAAATATGCTCAATGGCTCGAACGCCTTGTGATTCGTGGCTTGCACGAGAGTGCCCCAAGCTTATCCACAGGCAGGCCCACAGTAGTTGTGGGCAAACCCTTCAGTAGGGTTGCAGCAGGATCCGTCCACGACTGAGGTCGGCCAGCTGGCGTTGCAGTGCATCAAGATGCGCTGCGCCCACCGCCAGCTGCAAATCTACGCCATTGGCGGTGAACTGCTCATCGAGTACCAGCCCGTCGACTTCGGCCAAGCGCAACTTGAGTAGCGCAAGTTCGCTGAAGCTGCAGCTGCAGCGATACTCACTGCGCTGCACCAACAAGCGTTTGGGCGCTTGCTGCAGGCATTTGTTCGCCCCGCCGCCATAAGCTCGGGCCAGACCGCCGGTACCCAGTTGAATGCCGCCGTACCAACGAATCACCAACACCACTACCTGATCGCAGTCCTGGGCTTCGATGGCCGCGAGTATGGGCCGGCCAGCGGTGCCGCCGGGTTCGCCGTCGTCGCTGCTGCGGTACTGGTCACCCAGCTTCCAGGCCCAGCAGTTATGAGTCGCGGCCAGATCACTGTGGCGTTCGATGAAGCTCATCGCCTCGGCGGCGCTGCTGATCGGGCCGGCGAGGGTGATGAAACGGCTCTTGCGGATCTCTTCACGAAATTCGCAAAGCTCGAGCAGGGT
Organism: Pseudomonas urmiensis; assembly: GCF_014268815.2. Lineage (NCBI taxonomy): Bacteria > Pseudomonadati > Pseudomonadota > Gammaproteobacteria > Pseudomonadales > Pseudomonadaceae > Pseudomonas > Pseudomonas urmiensis. The sequence goes on along the minus strand of NZ_JABWRE020000002.1, from coordinate 4,837 downwards.
AGAAGGCATAAGTCCGGGTCAGGCAGGCGAGTGAATGCCGCAGCCTTTGAGAATGATGTGGATAAGGTTGTTGCTGGCATCTTCCATGTCTTGCTTGGTCAGGCGACTTCGGCCGGTAACCTGGCAGATCTGCGTGGAGAAGTCGGCATAGTGCTGGGTACTGCCCCAAAGCAGGAAGATCAGGTGCACCGGGTCGACTGGGTCCATCTTGCCGGCGTCGATCCAGGCTTGGAACACGGCGGCGCGGCCGCGGAACCACTCACGGTAGTCGGCGCTGAAGTACTCGCTCAGGCATTCGCCGCCGCTGATCACTTCCATCGCGAAGATTCGCGAGGCCTGAGGGTTGCGGCGCGAGAACTCCATCTTGGTGCGGATGTACTGGCTCAAGGCCGGACCTGGATCGTCATCGACGCTCAGGGCGTTGAAGGTGCTGTCCCACAATTCGATGATGTTGCTCAAAACCGCGATGTACAGGCCCAGCTTGTTGGTGAAGTAATAATGCAGGTTGGCCTTGGGCAAGCCGGCTTTCAAGGCGATGGTGTTCATGCTGGTGCCCTTGAAGCCGTGGCGGGCGAACTCGTCTTCGGCGGCCTGGATGATGGCCTGTTCGTTCTTCTGGCGAATGCGGCCAGCGGGCTTGCCCGAGGCGGAGAGGCGATGCGCAGGGACTTCTAGGGTCATGGACGATTCCGTGCCAGTCGGAGTAAACGGATGTCCGACAGATTACCTGCCTGTGCCGAAGTGACAAGCATTAGCGTGTCGCCGCCAGGCTTTCCAGGAAACTTTCCAATACAAGATTTGGCCGGCGCCCTTTACGCGTTACCCAACTCAGGCTCAACTCGTAGTGGCGTTGGGACGGTTTGAGTGCCCGCAGGCGCCCCTGCTGGACCCAGAAGCTGGCGTAGTGGTCCGGCAGGTAGCCAATAAAGCGCCCGGTCAGGATCAGAAACGCCATGCCTTCGCGGTCCGAGGCACTCGCCGTGCAGTGCAGGGCCTGATAATGCGCCTGGATGTCGGCCGGCAGGCGGAAGGTTGGGGCGATGGCATCCTGACTATTAAGGCGCTGGTCGTCGATCTTCTGGTCATCGGCGTAGAACAGCGGGTGGCCCACCGCGCAGTACAGCAGCGAACGCTCGCTATACAGCGGTTGGTATTCCAGGCCCGACAGAGGGCTGGTCTGCGGCACCACGCCGACATGCAGGCTCCCATCGAGCACGCCTTGTTCGACCTGGCTTGGGGCGATCATGCGAATCTGGATACGCACGTCCGGCCCGCGGTCCTTGAGTTCGGCCAAGGCATGGGTGATGCGCATGTGCGGCAGGGTCACCAGGTTGTCGGTGAGGCCGATGTTCAGCTCACCGCGCAGATGCTGGTGTAGGCCATTGACCTCGGTGCGGAAGGTTTCGATGGCGCTGAGCAGTTGCAGGGCCGAATGGTAGACATCGCGGCCTTCCTCGGTCAGCGAGAAGCCGGCGCGACCACGTTGGCACAGGCGCAGGCCGAGGCGCTGCTCAAGGTCGCTCATTTGCTGGCTGATCGCCGAACGGCCGATGCCCAGGACATTCTCTGCTGCCGAGAAACCGCCGCACTCGACCACGCTGCGGTAGATCTTCAACAGGCGGATGTCGAAATCACTGACCTGGGCGAGGGGATCGGGGCGTCGGCTCATTAGTTTAGTCCGCTGCTAACTTAAGATTAGAAATGTTGGCTTTTCTAGACTTTATCCGCGTGACAAGTTAGCTGCAACAACGCACATCGTTGCCTAATCGTCTTCCGAGGAACCGCCGATGAACATGCCCGAAACCGCGCCGTCCGGTATCGCCAGCCAGCTCAAGCTGGACGCCCACTGGATGCCGTACACCGCCAACCGTAACTTCCAGCGCGACCCACGGTTGATCGTGGCCGCCGAAGGCAGCTACCTGGTCGACGACAAGGGCCGCAAGATCTTCGACGCCCTGTCTGGTCTGTGGACCTGCGGCGCCGGGCATACCCGCAAGGAAATCACCGAAGCAGTCGCCCGCCAGGTCGGTGTGCTGGACTACTCGCCGGCGTTCCAGTTCGGCCACCCGCTGTCGTTCCAGCTGGCAGAAAAAATCACCGAGCTGACCCCGGGTGATCTGAACCATGTGTTCTTCACCAACTCGGGCTCCGAATGTGCTGACACCGCGCTGAAGATGGTGCGTGCCTACTGGCGCCTGAAGGGCCAGGCGACCAAGACCAAAATCATTGGCCGTGCCCGTGGCTATCACGGGGTGAACATCGCCGGCACCAGCCTGGGCGGCGTCAATGGCAACCGCAAGATGTTCGGCCAGTTGCTGGATGTCGATCACCTGCCGCACACCGTGCTGCCGGTCAACGCCTACTCCAAGGGCATGCCGGAGGAGGGCGGTATTGCCCTGGCCGACGAGATGCTCAAGCTGATCGAGCTGCATGACGCCTCGAACATCGCTGCTGTGATCGTCGAGCCGCTGGCAGGCTCGGCCGGCGTACTGCCGCCACCGAAGGGTTATCTGAAGCGGCTGCGCGAGATCTGCACGCAGCACAACATCCTGCTGATCTTCGACGAAGTGATCACCGGTTTCGGTCGCATGGGCGCGATGACGGGTGCTGAAGCGTTCGGTGTGACTCCGGACTTGATGTGCATCGCCAAGCAGGTCACCAACGGTGCGATTCCGATGGGCGCGGTGATCGCGACCAGCGAGATCTACCAGACCTTCATGAACCAGCCGACCCCGGAATACGCCGTGGAATTCCCCCATGGCTATACCTACTCCGCGCACCCGGTGGCATGCGCTGCCGGCATTGCCGCGCTGGACCTGTTGCAGAAGGAAAACCTGGTGCAATCGGCCGCCGAGCTGGCGCCGCACTTCGAGAAGCTGCTGCACGGCGTCAAGGGCACCAAGAATATCGTCGACATCCGTAACTACGGCCTGGCCGGTGCGATCCAGATCGCCGCACGCGATGGCGATGCCATCGTCCGTCCATATGAAGTGGCGATGAAGCTGTGGCAGAAAGGCTTCTATGTCCGCTACGGCGGCGACACCCTGCAGTTCGGGCCGACCTTCAATACCCAGCCGCAAGAGCTCGATCGCTTGTTCGACGCGGTGGGCGAGACCCTGAACCAGATCGACTGATCTTTTCGACTTCGACGGCAGGCGCGCGTAGACGCGCCTGTTTCATCCTTATTGTTTCTGGAGTTATGCATGAGCATCGTTCAGCACCTGATCAATGGTGAGCTGGTTACCAAGGGCGAGCGCACCGCCGATGTCTTCAATCCTTCCACCGGCCAGGCCGTGCGCAAGGTCGAGTTGGCCAGCCGGGCTACCGTGCAAGAGGCCATCGATTCTGCCAAGGCGGCGTTTCCGGCCTGGCGTAACACGCCACCGGCCAAGCGCGCCCAGGTGATGTTCCGTTTCAAGCAACTGCTTGAGCAGAACGAGGAAAAGATCTCGCAGATGATCAGCGAAGAGCACGGCAAGACCCTCGAGGACGCGGCGGGTGAGCTCAAGCGTGGCATTGAGAACGTTGAGTTCGCCTGCGCGGCACCTGAAGTGCTTAAGGGCGAGTACAGCCGCAACGTCGGCCCGAACATCGATGCCTGGTCTGATTTCCAGCCGCTGGGTGTGGTTGCCGGGATTACCCCGTTCAACTTCCCGGCCATGGTTCCGCTGTGGATGTACCCGCTGGCGATCGCTTGCGGTAACGCCTTCATTCTCAAGCCATCGGAGCGCGATCCAAGCTCGACCCTGTACATCGCCCAGCTGTTGCTTGAGGCTGGCCTGCCTAAAGGCATCCTCAATGTGGTGCATGGCGACAAGGAAGCGGTCGATGCGCTGATCGAGGCACCAGAGGTGAAAGCCCTGAGTTTCGTCGGCTCGACCCCGATTGCCGAGTACATCTATGCCGAAGGCACCAAGCGCGGCAAGCGCGTGCAGGCCTTGGGCGGCGCCAAGAACCACGCCGTGGTGATGCCAGACGCCGACCTGGACAACGCCGTCAGTGCACTGATGGGCGCTGCGTACGGTTCCTGTGGCGAGCGTTGCATGGCCATTTCTGTGGCGGTGTGCGTGGGTGATCAGGCCGCTGATGCGCTGATCGCCAAGCTTGAGCCGCAGATCAAGGCGCTGAAGATCGGTGCCGGCACCTCTTGTGGTCTGGACATGGGCCCACTGGTAACCGCTGCTGCGCGTGACAAAGTGGTCGGCTATATAGATGACGGCGTTGCCGCCGGTGCCAAGCTGGTGGTCGATGGTCGTGGCTACCGGGTTTCGGGAAATGAAGATGGCTACTTTGTAGGGGGGACGCTGTTCGACAACGTCACGCCTGAAATGCGCATCTATAAAGAAGAGATCTTCGGCCCTGTGCTGTGCGTGGTCCGCGTCAACAGCCTGGAGCAGGCCATGCAGCTGATCAATGATCACGAGTATGGCAACGGCACCTGCATCTTTACCCGTGATGGTGAGGCTGCGCGGCTGTTCTGCGACGAAATCGAAGTGGGCATGGTTGGCGTCAACGTGCCGCTGCCGGTACCGGTGGCCTATCACAGCTTCGGTGGTTGGAAGCGTTCGCTGTTCGGTGACCTGCATGCCTACGGCCCGGATGGCGTGCGCTTCTATACCCGTCGCAAGGCGATCACTCAGCGCTGGCCACAGCGCAAGAGTCATGAAGCCTCGCAGTTCGCTTTCCCTAGCCTCTAATAGAGGTGGGTAGAAGCGGGGAGGTCGAAAGGCCTCCCCGCTTTGTTTTTAGAGCTCTAACGGCAGCACCGCTATCTGTTTAGCTGCACCTTTAGGCGCAGGCCCGCGCCGCGATTCTGACCCTAATTTCAACAATATTG